>NZ_JBSGZP010000308.1:0-8273 GCF_053611065.1 Streptomyces sp. NPDC054840 | reverse complement strand
CTCCAGCCCCTGTCCGACCAGGCCGCCCGGAAGGCCGGCTCCACCCTCGCCCCGGTGTGGACGAACTACGGCACCGTCGACGGCACGTACTACGGCCTCTACTTCAAGGCCGCCCACAAGTCGACCGTCTGGTACGCCCCCGAGGCCTTCGCCCAGGCCGGTGTCAACGAGCCCACCAGCTACACCGACATGCTGAAGGCCGGCCGCACCCTCGCCGACTCCGGCCGCCCCGCCTTCGCCATAGCCGGCGAGGACGGGTGGACCCTCACCGACTGGTTCGAGAACGTCTACCTCTCTCAGGCGGGACCGGAGAAGTACGACCAGCTCGCCCAGCACAAGCTCAAGTGGACCGACGACAGCGTCGTCAAGGCGCTGACCACCCTCGGCGAGCTGTTCAAGGACAAGCAGCTCGTGGCCGGCGGTGCACAGACGGCACTGAGCACCGACTTCCCCTCATCGGTCGCGCAGGTCTTCGGCCCCGAGCCCAAGGCGGGCATGGTCTACGAGGGCGACTTCGTCGGCGGCGTGGCCAAGGACCAGTTCGGCAAGAAGCTCGGCAAGGACGCCAAGTTCTTCCCCTTCCCCGCGGTCGACGGCGGCAAGGCTCCGGTCGTCAGCGGCGGTGACGCGGCCGTGGTCCTCAAGGACGCGAAGAACGGCAAGGCCGGCATGAAGCTGCTCGAATACCTGGCCGGCTCCGAGGCGGCCGAGGTCTGGGCCCGCGCCGGCGGCTTCCTGTCCCCGAACAAGGAGGTCGACATCGCCTCGTACGGCGATGAGATCACGCGCAGCACCGCCAACTCCCTCATCGCGGCGGGCGACTCGATCCGCTTCGACATGTCGGACCAGGCCCCGGCCGCGTTCGGCGGCACCAAGGGCGCGGGTGAGTGGAAGCTCCTCCAGGACTTCCTGCGCGACCCGTCGGACCCGCGGGGCACGGCCGCGAAGCTCGAGGCCGAGGCCGCCAAGGCCTACGGGAACTGAGGCGGCTCCCATGGCTGACACCGTGACCGCCGCCCGCGGCCCGGCCGACGGGCGGCGCCGGGCCCAGCGCAGGAAGCGCCGCCTCGCGGTCGTCTTCGTCCTGCCGGCCCTGCTGCTGCTCGGCGCGCTGGTCGTCTACCCGGTCCTCTTCTCCTTCGGCCGCAGCCTCTTCGACGCCGACGGCGACCGATTCGTAGGGGCCGCCAACTACGCGGCGATCGTGCAGGACCAGGCCACCCTCAAGGCGATCCGCAACAGCGCCCTCTGGGTCGTCGTCGCCCCGACCCTGCTGACCGGACTCGGGCTGATGCTCGCCGTGCTCACCGAGAAGGTGCGCTGGGCGACCGCGTTCAAGCTCGTGCTCTTCCTGCCGATGGCCGTGTCGTTCCTCGCCGCCGGAATCATCTTCCGGCTCGCCTACGAACAGGACCCGTCCCGGGGCGTGCTCAACGCCGCCGTCGTCGGCGTCCACGACAGCTTCGGTGACACCGCCGCCTATCCGACGGCCCGTGCCCGGGAGGGCCACGGCCTGACGGGCGGGGCGGGCGGCCCGTACAGCACCGAGGAGGCCGTACGTCCCGGCCACGCGATCGGTCTCGGCTTCATCGGGGTGGCACCCGACGCGATGCCGGCCGGAGCGAAGGCCGCGGCCCCCGCGGCGCCCGAGCCGGACACCATCGGAGGTGTCGTCTACCTCGACTTCGCCCCCGGCGGCGCCGGCACCCCGGGCCGCATCGATCCGGGCGAGAACGGGCTGCCCGGCATGGCGGTCGAGGCCGTACGGGACGGCCGGGTGGCCGCCACCGCTGTCACGGCCGAAGACGGGTCGTTCCGCTTCACCGGGCTGGCCGACGGCCCGTACACGGTCAGACTGCCCGCGGCCAACTTCGCGGCCCCGTACCAGGGGGTGAACTGGCTCGGTCCGGCGCTGGTCACCCCGGCCATCATCGGCGCCTACCTGTGGGTGTGGACCGGCTTCGCGATGGTGCTGATCGGCGCCGGCCTCGCGGCCATCCCGCGGGACGCCCTGGAGGCCGCGCGGATGGACGGTGCCTCCGAGGGCCAGATCTTCCGCAGGATCACCGTGCCGCTGCTCGCTCCGGTGCTCACCGTCGTCTTCGTGACCCTGGTGATCAACGTGATGAAGGTCTTCGACCTCGTCTACATCATCGCGCCCGGACCGGTCCAGGAGGAGGCCAACGTACTGGCCACCCGCATGTGGCTGGTCTCCTTCGGCGGTGGCAACGACCAGGGGCTCGGCAGCGCGCTCAGCGTGGTGCTCCTCCTGCTCGTCGTCCCGGCCATGATCTTCAACATCCGGCGCTTCCGAAGGAGTGGAGCATGAGCAGCGGCCAGGGCACCATCGAGCGCCGACGGTCCCGGCGGACGGCGGCGGTCAGCCCGGTCCCCGGCCCGTCGGCGAAGGGGCCCGGACCCGGGCGCCGGCGCGGAAAGCGGTTGTCCCGCCTGTTGAGCAGCTCCCTCGTCCAGGGCGCGCTGATCCTGGTGGCCCTGATATGGATCACCCCACTGGCGGGCCTGCTCATCTCCTCCCTGCGCTCCGAGGGCGACAACGCCTCCGACGGCTGGTGGACCGCGCTCGGCGACCCGTCCCAGCTGTCCCTGGACAACTACGGCGCCCTGCTGAAGGACTCCGGTATCGCGGAGGCGTTCGGGAACACCGTGCTGATCTCCGTGCCGACCACCGCCCTGGTCGTCGCCATCGCGGCACTCGCCGGATACGCCTTCGCGTGGCTGGAGTTCCCCGGCCGGGACGCCATCTTCCTGGTGGTCGTCGGACTGCTGGTGGTACCCGTGCAGATCGGGCTGCTGCCGGTGGCCAAACTCTTCGGTGCGGTGGGGCTGTTCGGTACGGTCGCCGGCGTCGTCCTCTTCCACGTCGCCTACGGGCTGCCGTTCGCGATCTTCCTGCTGCGCAACTACTTCGCCGAGATACCGCGCGAAATGCTGGAAGCCGCCCGGATGGACGGCGGCAGCGAGTGGCGGATCTTCTCGCGACTGGTGCTGCCGCTCGGCCGCCCGGCCATCGCGAGCCTGGCCATCTTCCAGTTCCTCTGGGTCTGGAACGACATGCTCGTGGCGCTGCTCTTCGCGGACAGCGGGTCCCAGCCGCTCACGGTCGCGCTGCAGTCGCAGATGAGGCAGTTCGGAAGCAACATCGGCGTCCTCGCGCCCGGGGCGTTCCTGTCCCTGGTGGTCCCGCTGATCGTCTTCTTCGCCTTCCAGCGGCACTTCGTCCAGGGGGTGATGGCGGGCTCGGTGAAGTAGCCGCCGCACCGTGCTGTTGGAGCGGGCCCTGCGGCCGGTCGGGAGACCGTCGGCAGGGCCCGCCCGTCGGTGTCGTGGGGAGCCGCCCAAGGTTGACCCATGGCGTGGAGCGAGGAGGAGTGCTCGACTGCTTGCGGTCCGAGCGGGGTGGCCGGGCGGGACTTCGGACACGACCTACGAGCTGGCCGCGGCGGCCCGCTGCCGACGCCTCGATAGGCTCCCGCCATGTTCGAATACCACGGCTGGATCACGGTCCGCGAGAGTGCCACGGACGACGAGGACCCGACCCGGGCGGCCGAGATCGTCGAGGGTCTTCGGCGCCGCATCGACGAGATCGCCAGCCCCTATCTGCTCGACCTGCGCTGGATGAACGGCGAGCTCTTCCTCCACATCGGGGGCTTCTCCAACCATTGCAGACCCGAGATCCTCGACCTGTTCCGGCACGTCGGCACGGTCGCGCCCGGCTCGTACGGCTTGCTGCACCTGCTCGATGACGAGGATCCCCGGCATGAGAACGAGGTCCGTGTCCTCAGGCTGGTCCGGGGGAACGTCGCCGAGTACACCGAGTCGTCGCTCTCGCCGTGCATCCCCGTGCTGGAGGATCCCTTCAGCGGTTAGCGCGTCCGGTACGGGCCGGACTACCCGTTCCCGCCCACAGCGCGGTGGCCGGAGGGGCGGCGGGCCGGGTTCGGCGTGCCCTCCGGTGCGCCGGACGGTCAGGTGCCGGGGGTGTCGCCCTGTTCGCGCATGCCCCACGGGGAGCCGTACGCGGTGAGCAGCTCCAGGAAGGGGAGCGGCGGCAGGGCCTCGGGGCCCAGGACGCCGGGCTGTGACCAGACGCCGGTGGCCAGGAGTTCGAGGGCCGCCACCGGGTTGACGGCGGTCTGCCAGACCACGGCCTGGGAGCCGTACTCGCGCATGGACCACTGGTTGTCGACCACGTGGTAGAGGTAGACCTCTCGCGGCAGGCCGTCCTTGGTGCCCTTGACCCAGGTCCCGGCGCAGGTCTTTCCGGTCATGCGGTCCCCGAGCGTCGCCGGGTCGGGCAGGCAGGCGGCGACCACGTCGCGGGGCGAGACCCGGACCTCGGTGCCGTCCTCGCCGCGGACCGCGACCCGGTCGGTGGAGTCCAGACCGAGGGCGTGGAGGGTCTTGAGCTTGCCGATGAAGTCGTCGCCGAGGCCGTACTTGAAGGTGACCCGGCGGGTTCCGACCCAGCGTGGGACGAGGAGGACCTCCTCGTGTTCGACGTTGACGCACTCGACGGGTCCGATGCCCTCGGGAAAGTCGAAGACCTCCGGCTCGCTGAACGGCTCCGTGGTGAACCAGCCGCGCTCGCGCTCGTAGACCACGGGCGGGTTCAGGCACTCCTCGATCGTCGTCCAGATGTTGAAGGACGGGGCGAAGTCGTAGCCCTCGACGGCCAGGTTCGCTCCGTCGCGGATGCCGATCTCCTCGATGTCGTCGAAGAGGTGGTCGGCGGCGTAGCGGGCGAAGACGTCCGAGAGTCCGGGCTCGACGCCCATGCCGACAAGGGCGAGGCGGCCCGACTTCTCCCACTCCTCGGCCCGTTCGAACTGCTCGTCGCCGAGCTTGACCCCGCATTCCCTGTGCGGGTGCTCGGGGTGGGGGCGGGAGAGGGACATGGCCATGTCGAGGTAGTGACTGCCGGCGGCGAGCGCGGCGTTGAACAGGGGCATGACGAAGCGCGGGTCGGTGGCGTTCATCAGGACGTCGCATCCGTGTTCGGTCAGCAGGCTCGTGACCGCCGCCTCGTCGGAGGCGTCGACGCGGCAGGCGCTGAACCGGCGCTCCTCGCCGTCCAGAGCCTCGACCGCGGCCTCGGCGCGGGCCAGGTCGTAGTCGGCGACGACGAAGTGGTCGAAGAAGTCGCGGCGGGCGGCGATCTTGGTGATCGCGCTCCCGACACCGCCGGCACCCACAAGCAGAACACGCATGGCGAGGTCCTCTCTCTGTGAGGCGTGCGCCCCAGGGGGCTGATGGAACCGTTCCGTGCGAGTTAAGGTCAATGGTGTTGGCATAAGGTTGGGACGGAGGGAGGAAGCGGACGATGGCGAAGGACGTGGTCCCGGAAGAGGCCCGCAGGCGGCGGCGCCCGACCCGGCGGGGGACGGTGCTCTCCGAGCGGCTGATCGTCGAAACGGCCCTGCGGATGGTGCGCGAGCACGGGAGCGCGGGCCTGTCCGCCCGGCGGCTGGGCGCCGCTCTGGGGGCGGACCCCAGCACCTTGTACCGGTACTTCGACGGCATGGACGGTCTGACCCTCGCCATCGGCGAGGAACTGATCGGCCGCGCGCTCGACGGCTGGGTCCCGACCGGGCGGTGGCGCGACGACCTGCGCTCACTCGGGCTGCGCATCCACGGCGCCTACCTCGCCCACCCGCAGGCCGCGCTGCTGACCGCGAGCCGGGTGAGCGGCCGACCGCGCGAGATCGCGGCCGACGAGGTGATCCTCGGCAGTCTTCGCGGCGCGGGCTTCGCCGACGTGGACGCCGTACGGATCTACCACGCCTACATCGACCAGGCCCTGGCCTTCGCGGCGCTCGACGCGGGATCCCTCGCGCTGACGGAGAAGGCGCGCGAGTCGGACGAGGAGCGGTGGGAGTCGACGTACGCCCGGCTGCCGGCCGACGCGTACCCGAACATCGCGGCCACCGCGGGACTGCTGGCCGCCCGGATGCCCCACAGTGCGTACCCGGTCGCGCTGGAGATGCTGCTGGACACTGCCGAGAGGCAGCTCTCCGGGGCGGCCGAGCCCACCGCACGGGGATGAACACGAGGGGTGACGGCGGGCGTGACGGCCCGTCGTCCCGCCGACGGGGACCACCGGTGGGCGCTCCGGGGCGATTGTCAGTGGCTCGCGAGAGGATCACTCCCATGATGAACCTTTCCGCCGATCAGGCGCTGTCCGGCATGCCCAGCCGCTCCGACTACGAGGCCGCGCTCGGGCACCTGCGCGACGCATCGGCGGCGTACTACGCCGACGGGGACAGCCCGATGGACGATGCCACCTACGACCAGCTCCGGCTCGCCGTGCTGGCGTGGGAGACGGATCACCCCGGCGATGTCGCCGTCGACTCCCCCACCGGGCAGGTCGGAGACGGCGCCGCCCCGGCCGGCGACGTCGCGCACACCACCCGGCTGCTCAGCCTGGACAACGTCTTCCACCCCGACGGCCTGCTGTCGTGGGGCGAATCCCTGAAGCGGCGGCTGGGCAGGACGCCGTCCGGCGGGTTCACCGTCGAGCCGAAGCTGGACGGCGCGGCCGTTGCGGCCCGGTACCGGGCGGGGCGGCTGGTGCAGATCATCACGCGTGGCGACGGCAGCAGCGGTGAGGACATCAGTCATGTCATCGGACAGATCGAGGGCCTGCCCGAGCGGCTGCCGGTGCCGGCCACCTTCGAGGTGCGCGGCGAGGTGCTGTTCACCCAGGAGCAGTTCGAGGCGGCGAACGCGGTCCGCGCCGCGCACGGCGCGCAGGTCTTCGCCAACCCCCGCAACGGCACGGCCGGCACACTGAGGGCCAAGGACCGGCCGTACCGGCTGATGATGACGTTCTGGACGTACGGCGCCGTCGAACTGGACGGGGAATCGTTCCTGCCCGCCGGAGCCACCCACGCCGAAACCCTGGCCGCGGTCGCCCGGGCGGGAGTCCGGACGACCGCGGACACCCCGGTCGGACTGCACGTGGTCGCCACCCTCACCGAGGCCCAGCAGCGGGTCGACGAGATCGCCGCCCTGCGCGCGGGGCTGCCGTTCGGTATCGACGGTGTCGTGATCAAGCTCAACGACGCGGCCGAGCAGGAGGCGGTGGGACTGGGCAGCCGTTTCCCGTACTTCGCCGTCGCCTTCAAGCTCCCGGCCGTCGAGCGGCAGACCGTGCTGGAGGACGTGGTGTGGGAGGTCGGCCGGACGGGGGTGCTCGCCCCGACCGCCGTCCTCGCCCCGGTCCTGATCGACGGGTCCACCGTCACCCGGGCCACCCTGCACAACCCGGCCGACATCCGGCGCCGTGATCTCCACCTGGGCGACACCGTGACGGTCTACAAGGCGGGCGACATCATCCCGCGGGTCCAGGCCTCCGTGGTGGCGCTGCGGCCGGTCGGAGCGACGGAGGTGCCACTGCCGGAGGCGTGCCCCAACTGCGGTGGGGAGATCGACAAGACGCAGGAGCGGTGGCGCTGCGCACAGGGCGCGGCCTGCGCCCTGCCGGCCCTCATCGAGTACGCGGCCGGGCGCGAGATGCTCGACATCGACGGGCTGGGCAGGACGTACGTCAAGGCTTTGGTCGACGCCGGTGACGTCACGGACGTCGCCGACCTGTTCACGCTCTCCCTGGAGCAGCTCACCACCGCTTCCGGCAGCGCCAAGCGGGCAGCGAGGCTCGCCGAACAGATCGAGGCGGCGAAGGCCGTTCCGCTGAGCCGCGTCGTGTGCGCGCTGGGCATTCTGGGCACCGGGCGCAGCATCTCGCGTCGTATCGCCCGGCACTTCGCCACGATGGACGCCGTCCGCGCGGCCGATGCCCTGGCCATGCAGGCCGTGGACGGCATCGGCCCGGAGAAGGCCCCGGTGATCGTCGAACAGATCGCTGCCCTGGCCCCGGTCATCGACAAGCTCGCCGCGGCGGGCGTCACCATGGACGAGCCGCAGGGAGAGGCGACGGCGCAGGGCTCGGGGCCGCTGGCCGGCAAGGTCGTGGTGGTGACGGGGAAGATGACCGGGGCGCTGGAAGGTCGGGGCCGGGACGCGATGAACGCTCTGATCGAGAAGGCGGGCGGGCGCGCGGGCAGCGGCGTCAGCGCCAAGACCACCATCCTGGTATCCGCGCCCTCCGCGAGCGGCAAGCCCAGCTCGAAGGCGGTCAAGGCCGCCGAACTCGGCGTCGAGGTCCTCACCCCGGAGGCCTTCGCCGAACTGGTCGCCGACTTCCTGGGCTGACCACGGAAAAGGCCTCCGGCCGTCCTGCGGATCACGGG
>NZ_JBSGZP010000307.1:0-8277 GCF_053611065.1 Streptomyces sp. NPDC054840 | reverse complement strand
GTCCCCCCCGGCCGGACTCCGTGGGTCAGGCCTGCGCGGAGATCCGCGCGAGGCGCTGGGCCTCTGCCCGCGTGGACACGGCGATGGCGTCCTCGTCGGCGAAGAGGAGCCGGTTGTTCTCGACGATCTGCTTGCCGTTGACGAACGACGCGGTGACCGGGGCCGCCGCACCGAAGACCAGTGCGGTGACCGGGTCGGCGATCGAGGAGTGCAGGAAGGTGTTCAGGTTCCACAGCACCAGGTCGGCGCACTTGCCGACCTCCAGCGAACCGATGTTGTCGGCGCGGCCGAGGACCTGGGCGCCACCGTACGTACCGAGGCGCAGGGCCTGGCGCGCGTTCAGGGCGCGCTCGCGGTGGACCGGGTTCAGGCGGTTGATCAGCAGCGCGTTGCGCAGCTCGGTGTGCAGCTCGCCGGACTCGTTGGAGGCGGTGCCGTCCACGCCGAGGCCGACCGGGACACCGGCGGCAAGCATGTCCGGGACGCGGGCGATGCCGGCGGCCAGACGGGCGTTGGAGGACGGGCAGTGCGCGACGCCGGTCTTGGTACGGGCGAACGCGGCGATGTCCGAGTCGTTCATGTGGACGCTGTGCGCCATCCACACGTCCTCGCCGAGCCAGCCGGTCGACTCGAAGTAGTCGGTCGGGCCCATGCCGAACAGTTCCTTGCAGAACTGCTCTTCCTCGACCGTCTCGGAGCCGTGCGTGTGCATGCGTACGCCCAGTCGCCGGGCCAGCTCGGCGCCCTGCTTCAGCAGCTCGGTGGAGACCGAGAAGGGGGAGCACGGGGCGACGGCGACCTGGGTCATCGAGTCGAAGGACGCGTCGTGGAACTTCTTGACGGTCGCCTCGGTGTCGGCGAGCGCGCCTTCGAGGGTCTCGACGGCGTGGTCCGGCGGCAGGCCGCCGTCCTTCTCGCTGCGGTCCATCGAGCCGCGGGCGAGGGTGAAGCGGACACCCATCTCGGACGCGGCGCGGATGATCGAGCCGGACAGGTCGCCGGAACCCTTGGGGAAGACGTAGTGGTGGTCCATCGCGGTGGTCACACCGCCCTTGGCCATCGCGGCGAGGGAGCCCTGCGCGGCCGTGTACGTCATCTGCTCGTCGATGCGCGCCCACGTGGGGTACAGCGCGACCAGCCAGTCGAAGAGGTTGTGGTCGGTGGCCAGACCACGCGTGATCCACTGGTAGAAGTGGTGGTGGGTGTTGACCAGACCGGGGGTCACGAGGTGCCCGGTGCCGTCGATCCGGCGAACGACATTGTCGAGGTTCTCGGGGGCCTTGCCCGCACCGATGAACTCGATCCTGTTGCCGGCGACGACCACGTGGCCCGAGGCGTACTCGGTGTCGTTGGCGTCGACGGTCGCGATCGCACAGTTCTCGATGACGATGCGCTCGACCGCGCTGTCAGGGGCTGCCGATGCTGCCATGGGACTTCCTCGTGCTTTCAGTGGCGGTGCGGGCACGGCAAGGCCCAGGAGATTTGAGTGCCGGAGCCGGGGGCCTTGACAGCTGACAGTACTGCCGCCCCGTGTGATACGTCCGGGTGCCGATTCAGGAAGCTGGGGAGTGTCGCGCGGTCCCGGGGCCACTGCGGGGCCCCGGGACGCGCTGCCGCGTCAGAGGTTGGTCATGTCCACGGGAATGCGGGCGTCGACGCCGTCCCGGAGAACAGTGGCCTCGATCAGACCGTAGGGACGGTCCGCGGCGAAGTACACCTCGTTGTCGTTCTTGAGGCCGAAGGGCTCCAGGTCGACGAGGAAGTGGTGCTTGTTCGGGAGCGAGAAGCGGACCTCGTCGATCTCCGAACGGTGGTTGATGATGCGCGAACCCATCTGGTACAGGGTCTGCTGCAGCGACAGGGAGTAGGTCTCGGCGAAGGCCTGCAGCATGTGCTTGCGGACCTCGGCGTAGGACTTCTCCCAGTTGGGCATCCGCTGCTCGTCGTCCGACCAGTTGAAGCGCCAGCGAGCCGACACCTGGGTGGCCAGGATGCGGTCGTAGGCCTCCTTCAGCGTCGTGTACTTGTCCTTCACGTAACCCCAGAACTCGGAGTTCGTGGAGTTCATGACGACGAGGTCCTTGAGGCCGGAGATGACCTCCCAGTTCGTGCCGTCGTACGTGATCTGGGTGACGCGGGTCTCCATGCCCTGGCGGACGAAGGAGTGGTTCACCTCGTCGGAGCCGATGAACTTGGAGTTGGCGTCCGAGGTGGCGATCCGGTCCCAGGAGTACTCCTCGATCCGGATGCGCGCGCGCTTGATCGGCTCCTGGCTGGTGACGAACCAGCGCGCCAGGTGGATGCCGAACTGCTCGGCGGACTCGATGCCATACTCCTTGGCGAACGCGTACACCGTGTTCTTGGTGGTGTCCGTCGGAAGGCAGTTGGCGTTCGAGCCGGAGTAGTGGACGTCGTCCATGTCGCCGGAGAGGGCGACCGAGACGTTCAGGTCCTTGATGTGGTGCGTGTCGCCGTCCCGCGTGATCTTGACGACGCGGTTCTCTGCTTTGCCGTACTGGTTCTGGCCCAGAATCGTGGCCATGCTAGCTCCCTCGGTAAACGGAGTAGCCGAACGGGTTGAGCAGCAGCGGTACGTGGTAATGCTCGCCGGGGTTCACCGCAAAGGTGATGGTGACCTCGGGGAAGAACGCACCGCTGTCCCTTACGCGGGGGGCGTCCTGCTGCGCCTCGGCTTGCTTCTTTGAGAAGTACGTCTCGGTCTCGAAATCGAGACGCACGTGGGTGGTGCCCTCCGGCAGCGCCGGCAGGTCCTTGCAGCGCCCGTCCGCATCGGTGGCGGAGCCGCCCAGGGCCGCCCACTCGCCGTCGAGCCCCGTGCGGGCCGACAGGGAGATGGCGACGCCCTCGGCGGGCTTGCCGATGCTGGTGTCCAGGATGTGCGTGGACACCGACGCGGTGGTCTCGGGGCTCATGGTCACGCTCCTTCTGCTTCTGCGTGTTCGACGAGGCGGGTGAGGCGGATCTTGTTGATCTTGACGAGCTCGCCGCGGGCGATCTCCCGCTCCTGCTCCGGCGAATTGTCGATCCGGACCTTGACCGCGTCACGCATGAACTCACCGGTCGCACCGGTGGCGCAGATGAGGAAGACGTGGCCGAACCTGTCCTGGTAGGCCAGGTTCAGTTCGAGGAGCTCGTTCTTGAGCTCCTCCGGGGCACCGGCCATGCCGCGCTGCTCGCGGGCGGAGGTCGGGTCTCCCGGCTTCGGCCGGCCGATCGGCGCGTGGCCTCCCATCGCTTCGCCCAGGTCGTCCGCGGTGAGCTCCGCCATGGCGGCTTCGTTCGCGGCGAACAGGGACTCCACGGTGGCGAAGGGGCGCTGGGCGAGCATCTTGCTCCCCCACGCCGAACTGGCGCACACCTCGTGCAGCTCGGCCGTGGCCGCGCTGTCGTCCAAGGTGTTGAACCGGGTGAGACCCGGGGTCGGACTCGAAGTCACGGTAGGCCTCCGTGGCCTGTTGTTGCTTTGACGGGCTGCGCATAGCTAACGCCCTCGACAACACGGCGTCAACACTTTGTTGAAACTCCCTGTACACAAAAGCCGCCGCCCGGGTGAATCGGGCGGCGGCTCGTCACCGCGAGTCAGCCTGCGTTCACTCCTGGCTGCTCTTGGTTGTCCCCTTCGGGGCGTTCGCATCCCGGTTCAGATAGTTGTAGACGGTGAAGCGGCTGACGCCCAGAGCACCCGCGACCGTTTCCACGCCGTGCCGCACGGAGAAGGCGCCCCGCGCCTCCAGTATCCGCACGACGTCCTGCTTGGCCTTCCGGTCCAGCTGAGCCAACGGTACGCCGTACCGGCGCTCCAGGGCCGCCAGGATGTGATCCAGCGAGTCCGAGAGCTGCGGCAGACGCACGGCCAGCAGCTCCTGACCCTCCCAGGCCAGAACGACGTCGTCGGGCTGCGCCAGGGCCGGATCCATCAGCTCGCCGCCCATGGCGTCCACCAGCGGCTTGACCGCGGCGACGAAGGGGTGGTCGCGGGGCTCGGTCATGACATCTCCTCCCCGATCACATTGACCTGGAGCGAGACACGCGTGGCGCCGGCCTCCAGGGAGTCGCGCAGCAACGCCTCCACCGCGGCCAGCACCCGGTCGGCCTCACCCTCGGCGGTGTTGCCGAACGGGCCGACGTCCACCGCGTCCAGCTGGGCCTTCTGGATGACCTCGCGGGCCGCCACGGCATGGGCAGGAGCCTCTTCCAGATCGAAGGGCTCGGTCGTGAACTCCACTCTCAATCGCACGCCGTCAAGCTACCCGGGCAGGAAGGGGCGGCGCGACAGCGGCTCCCCGAGGGGTGGCGGCAGGGCGACGGGCGGGCGAGTTTTTTCGGGGATGCGCACTTGACATCCGCGCGGAACCCCATGCAGTCTTCCATCAAGCAGAAAACAACTTCCGCAATACGGAAGGAGCGCACACCCCTCATGGGATACACGGACCAGCGCTTCGATGTAAACCTTTCGATCCTCTTCACGGAACTCCCGCTTCTGGAGCGTCCCGCGGCCGCCGCCGCGGCGGGCTTCACGGCGGTCGAGCTGTGGTGGCCCTGGATCGAGACCCCCACCCCGGCACAGGAGGAGCTCGACGCCCTCAAGAAGGCTCTTGAGGACGCCGGCACCCAGCTGGTGGGTCTGAACTTCTACGCCGGCCAGCTGCCGGGCCCGGACCGCGGTGCGGTCTCGGTTCCCGGCGCGGAGTCGGAGCGCTTCAACGCCAACATCAACGTGGCCGCGGACTTCGCGGCCTCGGTCGGCTGCAAGGCACTGAACGCCCTCTACGGCAACCGCGTCGAAGGCGTGGACCCGGCCGTGGGGGGCGGGCGCGCCCGGGAGGACCTGGTCGTGGCGGCCCCGGCCGCGGGCCCCCGCGGCGCGCTCCCCCAGAGCGAGACCCACAACCACCCCCACACCCCGCTCTACCCGCTGGTGAGCGCCCCGGCCGGCATCGAGGTGGTGGACAAGGTGAACGAGGCCACCGGCCTCGGGAACGCCAAGTTCCTGCTCGACCTTTACCACGTGGCGATGAACGATGAGGACCTCTCCGAGGTCATCGAAAAGTACGCCGCCAAGACCGGGCACGTCCAGATCGCGGACAAGCCCGGACGAGGTGCCCCCGGCACCGGCGAGCTGCCCCTCGAGGAGCTGCTCGACCAGCTGAAGAAGGCCGGGTACGAGGGCTACGTAGGCCTGGAGTACAAGGCCGCCGACGCTGCCGCTTCCTTCGCATGGCTGCCGGCCGAGGCCCGCGCCGCGAAGTAGGCGGACCAAGTCCAGGCGATCCGCCAGGCACGTCACGAACTTTTCGTACAAAGCATTAAGAGAAGGACCCTCATCATGAGCAACCTCCCCAAGATCGCGTGGATCGGGCTCGGCATCATGGGCTCCCCCATGGCCGAGAACCTCCTGAAGGCCGGCTACTCGGTCACCGGCTTCACCCTGGAGCAGGACAAGCTGGACCGCCTGGCCGCCGCCGGCGGCTCCGCGGCCGGCTCGATCGCCGAGGCAGTGGCGGACGCCGACGTCATCATCACGATGGTGCCCGCCTCCCCGCAGGTCGAGGCCATCTCCTACGGTGAGAACGGCATCCTGGAGAACGCGAAGTCCGGTGCGCTGATCATCGACATGTCGTCGATCACCCCGCAGACCTCGGTCGACCTCGCCAAGAACGCCGCCGCCAAGGGCATCCGCGTCATCGACGCCCCGGTGTCCGGCGGCGAGGCCGGCGCCATCGAGGCCGTCCTGTCGATCATGGTGGGTGGCGAGCAGGCCGACTTCGACGAGGCCCTGCCGGTCCTCGAAGCCCTCGGCAAGGTCATCGTCCTGTGCGGTCCGCACGGGTCCGGCCAGACGGTGAAGGCCGCCAACCAGCTCATCGTCGCGGTGAACATCCAGGCGTGCGCCGAGGCCGTCGTCTTCCTCGAGAAGTCCGGCGTGAACCTCCAGGCCGCCCTTGACGTCCTCAACGGCGGTCTGGCCGGCTCCACCGTCCTGACCCGCAAGAAGGACAACTTCCTGAACCGCGACTTCAAGCCCGGTTTCCGGATCGACCTGCACCACAAGGACATGGGCATCGTCACCGACGCCGCCCGCAACGTCGGTGCCGCCCTCCCGGTCGGCGCGGTCGTCGCCCAGCTGGTCGCCTCGCTGCGCGCCCAGGGTGACGGCGGCCTGGACCACTCCGCCCTGCTCCGCGCGGTCGAGCGCCTCTCCGGCGCTCAGATCTGAGCACCTCCCCTCTCGAAGGGGACCTGAGTTTCCGGATGGCGCCGGTGCTGACACCTGTCCTGTCGCGCCCAAGTGCCGGCGCCGTCCGGATCACCACTCACACTCAACTTCGTTCAACAAACTGTTGACGTTTAGTTCGAGCCGAATTTAGGCTGTTCCGCATGACGGAAGACGCTTTCCGTCAGCAGTTACCCCGTACGGAAGGTCACCATGTCGAAGCGCACGCTGACGACCGAGTCCGGCGCCCCGGTCGCCGACAATCAGAACTCCGCCACCGCCGGCGTCGGTGGCCCGCTCCTGGTCCAGGACCAGCAGCTCCTGGAGAAGCTCGCCCGCTTCAACCGTGAGCGCATTCCGGAGCGTGTGGTGCACGCCCGCGGCTCGGCCGCGTACGGCTACTTCGAGGTGACCGACGACGTCACCGCGTACACCAGCGCCGCGTTCCTGAACACGGTCGGCAAGAAGACCGAGACCTTCCTGCGGTTCTCCACCGTCGCCGACTCGCTGGGCGGCGCGGACGCGGTCCGCGACCCGCGCGGCTTCGCGCTCAAGTTCTACACCGAAGAGGGTAACTACGACCTCGTCGGCAACAACACCCCGGTGTTCTTCATCAAGGACCCCATCAAGTTCCCCGACTTCATCCACTCCCAGAAGCGCGACCCCTTCACGGGCAAGCAGGAGCCGGACAACGTCTGGGACTTCTGGGCGCACGCCCCCGAGGCGACGCACCAGATCACCTGGCTCATGGGTGACCGCGGCATCCCCGCGTCGTACCGTCACATGAACGGCTACGGCTCCCACACGTACCAGTGGACGAACGAGCAGGGCGAGGCCTTCTTCGTCAAGTACCACTTCAAGACGAACCAGGGCATCCGCAGCCTCTCGGGCGAGCAGGCCGCCGAGCTCGTCGGCAAGGACGCGAACTCGCACCAGACCGACCTGCTGCAGGCCATCGAGCGCGGCGTGAACCCCTCGTGGACCCTGTACGTGCAAATCATGCCCGCCGCCGAGGCCGCGGACTACCGCTTCAACCCGTTCGACCTTACCAAGGTGTGGCCGCACAGCGACTACCCGCTGCAGCGCGTGGGCCGTCTGGTCCTCGACCGCAACCCGGACAACGTCTTCGCCGAGGTCGAGCAGGCCGCCTTCTCCCCGAACAACTTCGTCCCGGGCATCACCGCCTCGCCGGACAAGATGCTCCAGGGCCGTCTCTTCGCGTACGCCGACGCCCAGCGCTACCGCCTCGGCGTGAACCACACTCTGCTGCCGGTCAACGCCCCGAAGGCCACGAAGGCCGACAACTACGGCCGCGACGGCGTCATGGCGCTGCGCAACGGCTCGCGCCACGACAAGAACTACGAGCCCAACTCGTACCAGGGTCCGGCCGAGACCGGTCTGGCGCTGGGCGCCCCGAAGGCCGTCTCCGGCTACACGGGCACCCACGAGGCCCCGGCCCACACCAAGGACGACGACTTCTTCCAGGCCGGTGAGCTCTACCGCCTGATGTCGGAGGCCGAGAAGCAGCGTCTGGTGGCGAACATCGCCGGCGGCCTCTCCCAGGTCACCCTGGAAGACGTCATCGAAAAGAACCTGGCTCACTTCCACGCCGCCGACGCCGACTACGGCAAGCGCGTCGAGGAGGCCGTCCGCGCCCTGCGCGACGCCTGAGCCACCCAGTTGTACCGGGGGCCTGACGGGAGGTCAGGCCCCGGGTGCCGGCCCGAGCTGCTTGCCCGGATGAGGGGTGGTACGCAGTGAGGGCAGGACGAGGACCGTGGCGAGCGTGCGAGCCAGTGCGGTGGTAATGGGTTCCGAGGCCCGTCTCTTGACCTGAGGGAGACGACGCCGGAGTTCTCGTCGCCCGCCCGCCACGGTCCCAGCCAATCCTCCTCGTACAGGGGCTACGCACAGAGCCCCCTGCACACGGAGGTCCCCACCTCCCCACACACTCCGCCCGGCGGTGCGAACGTCCTGTCGCGCCAGCCTCGCACCGTCGGGCGGTAACAAACCAGAGCGCCGAGGCACGGACGGTCCCGTGC
>NZ_JBSGZP010000306.1:0-8330 GCF_053611065.1 Streptomyces sp. NPDC054840 | reverse complement strand
GCGTCGTACGCGCCCCCGGACCCGGGGGTGAACAGGTGGGTGAAAGGTCAGCCGGAGCGGCGCAGTGCCTCCGTGAGCCGTGCGGCCGCGTCGATGACGGCCTGGGCGTGCATCCGGCCCGGGTGGCGGGTCAGCCGCTCGATCGGTCCGGAGACCGATACGGAGGCCACCACGCGGTTCGACGGCCCGCGTACGGGCGCCGAGACGGAGGCCACGCCGGGCTCCCGTTCGCCGATCGACTGCGCCCAGCCGCGACGCCGTACGCCCGAGAGTGCCGTCGCCGTGAAGCGCGCGCCCTGAAGGCCGCGGTGGAGCCGCTCGGGCTCCTCCCATGCCATCAGGATCTGCGCGGCCGAACCGGCCTTCATCGGGAGCGTCGAGCCCACCGGAACGGTGTCCCGCAGGCCCGAGAGCCGCTCCGCGGCCGCCACGCAGATGCGCATGTCTCCCTGGCGGCGGTAGAGCTGTGCGCTCTCTCCCGTCACGTCACGGAGGTGGGTGAGTACCGGTCCCGCCGTGGCCAGCAGGCGGTCCTCGCCGGCCGCGGCGGCGAGCTCCGCCAGCCGCGGTCCGAGGATGAACCGGCCCTGCATGTCCCTCGCCACCATCCGGTGGTGTTCCAGTGCCACGGCAAGGCGATGCGCCGTGGGTCGTGCGAGCCCTGTCGCCGCGACCAGCCCGGCGAGGGTGGCCGGACCGGACTCCAGTGCGCTCAATACCAGAGCTGCCTTGTCGAGAACGCCGACGCCGCTAGAGTTGTCCATGAAACGATATTCGCGTCTCACACTGTGAAACGCAAGTTCAATTTTTCCAAGAACGAGCGAGTCTGTATGTGCGGGTCCACGAACCACTGGGTCCGAGCCGTCGTCCGGGACGTGGGGTACGGACGGCACGGCGCACAAGATCTCTATGAAGCGCCGGCACAACCGGCCGGCCGGAGGGAAAGCGATGGGTAGGACACTCGCGGAGAAGGTCTGGGACGACCATGTCGTCCGGCGCGCCGAAGGTGAGCCCGATCTCCTCTTCATCGATCTGCACCTGCTGCACGAGGTGACCAGCCCGCAGGCCTTCGAAGGGCTGCGTCAGGCCGGCCGCAAGGTCCGACGCCTCGACCTCACCATCGCGACCGAGGACCACAACACCCCCACCGTCGACATCGACAAGCCGATCGCCGACCCGGTCTCCCGCGCCCAGCTGGAGACACTGCGGGCGAACTGCGCCGAGTTCGGCGTGCGCCTGCACTCGCTGGGCGACGTCGAGCAGGGCGTGGTCCACGTCGTGGGACCGCAGCTGGGTCTGACCCAGCCCGGCACCACCGTGGTCTGCGGCGACTCGCACACCTCCACGCACGGCGCCTTCGGCGCGCTGGCCTTCGGTATCGGCACGAGCCAGGTCGAGCACGTGCTGGCCACCCAGACGCTGCCGCTGGCCCGCCCGAAGACGATGGCGATCACCGTCACCGGCGCGCTGCCCGACGGTGTCACCGCGAAGGACCTGATCCTGGCGATCATCGCCAAGATCGGCACCGGCGGCGGCCAGGGCTACATCCTGGAGTACCGGGGCGAAGCCATCGAGAAGCTGTCGATGGAAGCCCGCATGACCATCTGCAACATGTCGATCGAGGCCGGTGCCCGCGCGGGCATGATCGCCCCGGATCAGACCACCTTCGACTACCTGCAGGGCCGTGACCACGCCCCCACGGGCGAGGACTGGGACGCGGCGGTCGCGTACTGGAAGACCCTGCGCACCGACGACGACGCGGTCTTCGACGCGGAGGTCGTCGTCGACGGAGCCGCGCTGTCCCCCTTCGTCACCTGGGGCACCAACCCGGGCCAGGGCGCGCCGCTCTCGGCCGACGTCCCCGACCCGGCTTCGTACGAGGACGCTTCGGAGCGCATGGCCGCCGAAAAGGCCCTGGAGTACATGGGGTTGACCGCGGGGCAGCCGCTGCGGGACATCAACGTCGACACCGTCTTCGTAGGTTCCTGCACCAACGGCCGCATCGAGGACCTGCGCGCCGTCGCCGGCATCATCGAGGGACGCAAAGTCGCCGACGGCGTAAGGATGCTGGTCGTCCCGGGCTCGGTCCGGGTCGCCCTGCAGGCCGTGGAAGAGGGTCTGGACAAGGTCTTCAAGGAGGCCGGCGCCGAGTGGCGGCACGCGGGCTGTTCGATGTGTCTGGGCATGAACCCCGACCAACTGGCGCCCGGTGAACGCTCCGCGTCCACCTCCAACCGCAACTTCGAGGGCCGGCAGGGCAAGGGCGGTCGTACCCACCTGGTCTCCCCGCAGGTGGCCGCCGCCACCGCGGTGCTGGGCCATCTGGCCTCGCCCGCCGACCTGTCCGCCGCCGACGCGACCGCCGGAGTCTGAACCATGGAAGCCTTCACCACCCACACCGGCCGGGCCGTCCCGCTGCGCCGCAGCAACGTCGACACCGACCAGATCATCCCGGCCCACTGGCTGAAGAAGATCACCCGCGACGGGTTCGAGGACGGGCTCTTCGAGGCCTGGCGCAAGGATCCGGAGTTCGTCACGAACCGCCCGGAGCGCGCCGGCGCGACCGTACTGGTCGCCGGCCCCGACTTCGGTACGGGTTCCTCGCGCGAGCACGCCGTCTGGGCCCTGCAGAACTTCGGCTTCAAGACGGTCATCTCCTCCCGCTTCGCCGACATCTTCCGCGGCAACTCTTTGAAGAACGGTCTGCTGACCGTCGTCCTCCCGCAGGAGACCGTCGAGCAGCTGTGGGCGCTGACGGAGGCCGACCCGACCGCCGAGATCACGGTCGACCTGGTCGACCGCCAGGTACGAGCGGAAGGTGTCGTCGCGGAGTTCGACCTCGACGACAACGCCCGCTGGCGTCTGCTGGAGGGTCTGGACGACATCTCGCTCACCCTTCAGAACGAAGCGGACATCGCCACGTACGAAAGCACCCGCCCCACCTTCAAGCCGCGCACCATTCAGGTCTGATTCCTGCCTGATCAGCGCTTATTCACCTTCTGGTGATCACATCGACAACGCTGTGCCCCCCGCCCTCCGGCGGGGGGCACAGCCGTTTGTTGAGGCCCCGTGAGGCGACAACTCGCCCCAGATGGCACAATCTGTGCATGGAACGCGACAGTCAACTCGAGCTCTACGAACTCGTCGCGGACCGGTTGAAAGAAGCACACACACGGGTGCGCTCACTGCAAGTCCCGGAGGGCGTAAGGATGGCGCTGTCCCGGAAGCTGTTGGTCGTCACGGCCGCGGCAAAGCATGATCTCGCCGATGCGGCCAGGCGCCTGGACAGGTTGATGAAGGACCTCGACGAGGGTCGATTCCCTGAAGGCGACTGATGCGAAGGAACTCCGTAACGGCCTACAGCGTTGCGGCACTAGGGTGATTAGCCCGTTTCGTGTTTGATTTGCGGTATATATCCGCCTAACGTGCGAAATAAGCTTGAACACATTCGTTCTGGCGAAGTCTCCGAAGGGGAAGACGTGAACAAGGCGCAGCTCGTAGAAGCGATTGCCGACAAGCTGGGCGGCCGCCAGCAGGCCGCGGATGCTGTCGACGCGGTACTGGACGCGATCGTCCGCGCTACCGTCGCGGGCGACCGGGTCTCGGTCACGGGCTTCGGCTCGTTCGAGAAGGTCGACCGTCCGGCCCGCTACGCCCGCAACCCGCAGACGGGTGAGCGCGTCCGGGTCAAGAAGACCTCTGTGCCCCGCTTCCGTGCCGGCCAGGGCTTCAAAGACCTGGTCAGCGGCACCAAGAAGCTCCCCAAGGGGGGCGAGGTGTCCGTCAAGAAGGCGCCCAAGGGCAGCCTCACGGGTGGTGCCTCCGCGACGGTGAAGAAGGCCGCGGCGAAGAAGGCCACCACCGCCAAGAAGGCCGCGGCGAAGACCACGGTCGCAAAGAAGGCCGGTGCCAAGAAGACCACGGCGACCGCCAAGAAGTCGGCGGTGAAGAGCACCGCCACGGCGAAGAAGGCCACCCCCGCCGCCAAGAAGGCCACCCCCGCGGCCAAGAAGGCCACCCCCGCCGCGAAGAAGACCACCCCCGCGGCCAAGAAGACCGCGCCGGCGGCCAAGAAGGTCACCGCAGCGACGAAGGCGCCCGCCAAGAAGACGGCGACGCGCAAGGCCACCGCGAAGAAGACCACCCCCCGCAACAAGTAGGGGCACGCGTCACACAGGCCGGGCCGGCTTTCCCCGTGCGGGGGAGCCGGCCCGCGGTGCGTTCGGGGCGCCGGCGACCGTCCCGGGCGCGAGCGCGGGCGGGCGTCCCTTCAGAACGTCTGCAGCGTCACCAGGGTGATCCGCAGGCTCGCACCCGCGCCGTCCGTCTCGATCCGGACCCGCTGCCCGGGCCGCAGCAGCCGCAGGCCGCCCGCGTCGAAGGCCGCGGCCTCGAAAGGCACCGGAGTGCCGTCGTCCAGCAGCACACTGCCACTGCGGGTCCGGGAGTCGTACGTGTACGCGGTCGCCTGCATACGAGCACTGTATCGGGCGGTGTGGCGCCCCACGCCGAGGGTGAGCGCGGTGCGCAGATCGGCCGCCGTGTCCACGTCCCGGCGCACGCTGTCGACGCCCGCGAGGGCGATTTCCCTCGCCCCCGAGGCCGAATGCCTGGCCCGTGACGGCCCCCCGAAGGAGGGGGCCAATTCCATGTCCGGCGCCGCGGAAAGGAGGGTCGTCCCGATTCCGACCGCATCCGCCAGAAATGCCCGCGGAAATGCCGAAGCGTTTTCGAGCACGCGTTGCAATTCCGGCGGCCGCAGCGCCGGCAGATCGGCGTTCAGCGCGGCCACCGCGGCACCCGGCCGCCCCGACCGCACCGCCCGCGCCCCGTGGTCCAAGGCCGCGTTGAGCCCGGCCGCCGGGGCGTCGGGGACGATCCGCGCCCCGAGCCGCGCCAGTTCCGCACCGGCCGCGGCGTCGTCCGTGACGACCACCACATCCGCGACCGCCGCGCAGGCCAGCGCCCCCGCGACGGTGTCCTGGGCGAAGGCCAGGGCAAGGCCCGGACGGGAGGCGCCGACGGCCCGCGCGAGACGGCTCTTCGCCACCGCCAGAGGCTTCAGCGGGACCACCAGACTCCAGACGGCGTTCGTGACGGACCCCTTCCCTCCGGTGCGCTCCGGCACATCCTTCGGCCATGGTCAGGTCATGGCCGGGTCATGTGTCGGCCCATTGTCGCTTCCGCCCGGGCAACCCGGGAGTCCGGCGGGGTGAGCGGGGCGTACGGTGTTCTCGACAGAGACCGGGCGTGGGGTGACACTTGTCCGGCCGACGAGGTGCCGAGGCCGCGCACCGGTCCTAGAGGAAGGTGTCCGAGTGTCCCGCCGCAGAATCGGCTTCTGGTACCGCCTGGCGGCGGTCATCGCAAAACCGCCGCTGGTAGTGCTCTTCAAGCGGGACTGGCGGGGAATGGAACACATTCCGGCCGAGGGCGGCTTTATCACCGCCGTCAATCACAACTCGTATCTGGACCCGCTCTCGTACGCGCACTTCCAGTACAACACCGGCCGCGTGCCCCGATTGCTCGCCAAGGCCGCCCTCTTCAAGGTCCCCATTGTCGGGTCGATCCTGCACGGCAGCGGACAGATCCCCGTCTACCGGGAGTCCACCAACGCGCTGGACGCATTCCGGGCCGCCGTGGACGCCATCGAGCGGGGCGAATGCGTGGCGTTCTACCCGGAGGGCACACTCACCCGCGACCCCGACATGTGGCCGATGGCCGGCAAGACCGGCGCCGCCCGCGTCGCACTGATCACCAGGGCACCCGTGATCCCGGTGGCCCAGTGGGGCGCGAACCTCGCGATGCCGCCCTACGCCAAGGAGAACAAGGTCCGGCTCTTCCCGCGCAAGACCCTCCAGGTGCTCGCCGGACCGCCGGTGGACCTCTCCGCCTTCTACGACCGGGAACCCACCCCGGAGGTCCTGCGGGAGGTCACCGAGACCATCATGGCGGCCATCACCGCGCTGCTGGAGGAGGTGCGCGGCGAGACCGCGCCCGAGCAGCCGTACGACCATCGCAACGCCAGGGCGGAACAGCGGCGCAAGGCCGCAGGGGAGGGCAACAAGTGACACGTCCCGTGAAGGCGACCGTCTTCGGAACAGGCTCCTGGGGCACGGCCTTCGCCATCGTGCTCGCCGACGCCGGCTGCGAGGTGACGCTGTGGGGCCGCCGCCAGGAGGTGGTCGACGCCATCAACACCGGCCGGACCAACCCGGACTACTTCCCCGGCGTCGAACTCCCCGCGAACCTCCGGGCCACCACCGACCCGGCCGAGGCCGCGGCCGGCGCGGACTTCACCGTGCTCGCCGTCCCGTCCCAGACCCTGCGCGAGAACCTCGCCGCGTGGACGCCCCTGCTGGCCGCCGACACCGTGCTCGTCTCCCTGATGAAGGGCATCGAACTCGGCACCGCCAAGCGGATGAGCGAGGTCATCGAGGAGGTGGCCAAGGTCCCCGCCGAGCGCATCGCCGTGGTCACCGGCCCCAACCTGGCCGCCGAGATCGCCGCCCGCCAGCCCGCCGCCTCCGTCGTCGCCTGCGTGGACGAGAGCGTGGCCCGGCGCCTCCAGGCCGCCTGCCACACCGCGTACTTCCGCCCGTACACGAGCACCGACGTCACCGGCTGCGAGCTCGGCGGCGCCGTCAAGAACGTCATCGGCCTCGCCGTCGGCATCGCGGACGGCATGGGCCTGGGCGACAACACCAAGGGCTCCCTCATCACCCGCGGACTCGCGGAAGCCACCCGCCTCGGCGTCGCGATGGGCGCCGACCCGCTCACCTTCTCCGGCCTCGCGGGCCTCGGCGACCTGGTCGCCACCTGCTCCTCGCCGCTCTCCCGGAACCACACCTTCGGCACCAATCTGGGCCGCGGGATGACCCTGGAGGAGACCATCGCGGTCACCAAGCAGACCGCCGAGGGCGTCAAGTCCTGCCAGTCGGTGGCGGATCTGGCACGCCGCCACGGGGTGGACATGCCGATCACCGACACGGTGGTGGACATCGTCCACCACGGCAAGCCGACCCTGGTCGCGCTCAAGGACCTGATGGGCCGCAGCGCCAAACCGGAACGTCGCTAGCTCCTTTCCGGACGCTTGAGCGGGTACTCTCGTGGCGATATGAGCAGCGAGAACCTCCCCCAGACCCCTGAGCAGCAGGGCCGCAAGCCCCGCGTGGCCGTCGTGTTCGGCGGCCGCAGCTCGGAACACGCCATCTCGGTCGTCACGGCGGGCGCCGTGCTGCGTTCCATCGACCGCTCCAAGTACGAGGTGCTGCCCATCGGCATCACCACGGACGGCCGATGGGCGCTGACCGCCGACGAGCCCGAGCGGATGGCCATCGCCGACCGCAAGCTCCCGAGTGTCGAGGAGCTCGCCGACTCCGAGGACGGCGCCGTCGTGCTCTCGGTCGACCCGGCCAGCCGCCAGGTCGTCTACACCGAACCGGGCGCCGTCCCCAAGGCCCTGGGCGAGGTCGACGTCGTCTTCCCCGTCCTGCACGGCCCGTACGGCGAGGACGGCACCCTCCAGGGCCTCCTGGAGCTCTCTGGCATCCCGTACGTCGGCTCCGGCGTCCTCGCCTCGGCCGTCGGCCAGGACAAGGACTACATGAAGCGGGTGTTCACGTCCTTCGGGCTGAGCGTCGGCCCGTACGTGACCATCCGGCCCCGTGAATGGGAGACCGACCGGGACGCCGCCACGGGCAAGATCCTGGACTTCGCCGCCGAACACGGCTGGCCGCTGTTCATCAAGCCCGCCCGGGCCGGATCCTCCATCGGCATCACCAAGGTCGACGACGCCTCCGGCCTGGACGCGGCGGTCAGGGAGGCCCGGCGCCACGACCCGAAGATCATCGTGGAGGCGCTGCTGCGCGGCCGCGAGATCGAGTGCGGGGTCCTGGAATTCGAGGACGGGCCGCGCGCGAGCGTCCCCGCGGAGATCCCGCCGGTCTCCAGCCACGACTTCTACGACTTCGAGGCGAAGTACATCGACTCCGCCTCCGGGATCGTGCCCGCCCCGCTCACCACCGAGCAGACCGCCGAGGTCCGGCGGCTCGCGATCGAGGCCTTCGAGGCCGCGTCCTGCGAGGGCCTGGTGCGTGCCGACTTCTTCCTCACCGAGGACGGCACCTTCGTCATCAACGAGATCAACACGATGCCGGGCTTCACCCCGATCTCCATGTACCCGCTGATGTGGCAGAAGACGGGCATCGAGTACCCGGAGCTGGTGGACAGCCTGATCCAGGCGGCCCTGCGCCGCTCCACCGGCCTGCGCTGAGACCCGAGCGTCGTCCGAAAAGCCGACCGCCCGCCGACCGCCTTCGAAGGCGGTC
>NZ_JBSGZP010000305.1:0-8343 GCF_053611065.1 Streptomyces sp. NPDC054840 | reverse complement strand
CACCACGCCCGCGGCCGCGGCCACCGCGATCCCGGCGGCGATGGCCGCCTTGGCCGGCAGCCCGAGCCCTTCGGCGGCCACGGAACCCCCGGCCCCACCTCCAGCTCCTGCAGCCCCACCTCCGGCGGCGCCACCCACGGCCCCGGCCCCACCTCCCGCCCCGGCAGCCCCACCTCCGGCTCCGGCGGCGCCACCCGCGGCCCCGGCTGTGCCTGCCGCCGCGGTCGACCCGCCGGCGGCGGCCGCGGCGGCCCCGGCCCCGCCCGCGGCGACGGCTCCACCGGCCAGCACCCCGGCGGCCTTGCCCGCGTACCCGGCGGCGAACCACCCGATGACCGCGACCGGGAGCAGCGCCGGAATGCCCGCGTTGACATCCTGGAGCTCCCCGGCGGCCAGCCGGCACTTCACGCACTCCTCCAAGTGCTTGCGCAGCCCCCGCTCCGCCCGCATCCGCAGCCCGCCCCGCGCGTAGGCGCCCAGCCGGTCCGCGTACCGCGCGCAGTCGCCGCCCTCGCTCAGCGCCGAACTCACATGGGCCTGCAGGTACGCCTGCTTGAGCCCTTCCCGGGCCCGACTCGCCAGCACGGCGGTGGCGTTGGCGCTCAGCCCGAACAGCGGCGCGATCGCACTCGGCGACGCCTCCTCGACGGTGGTGTGCCACAGCACGGCCTGCCACCGCTCGGGCAGGCTGCGGAAGGCCTGCACGGCCAGCGACCGCTCGGCCTCGTGCATGGCCCTCACATCCGCGCCCAGTTCGAGCGTGGCGTCCCCGGAGAGCCCGGACAGTCCGGCCGCCCCGCCCTCCGTACCCGTGGAGACCTGCTCGGCGAAGACGGCGAAGTCCTCGACGAGTTGCTCCCGCTTGGCGGTCTTCGCCCAGGCGGCGGCGACCCTGCGCACGGTGGTCAGGAGATAGGCCCGCACCGACTGGTCCGGCCCGGCCCCGCCCCGTACCGCCTGCAGGGTCCGCGCGAACACCTCGGCGGTCAGGTCGTCGGCGGTGTGCGCGTCCCGGCAACAGGACCGCGCGTAGCGGCGGAGGGAATCGGCGTGCCGACGGAACAGCTCCTCGTACGCGCCGTCGTCACCACCCCGCATCCGGGCGATCAAGTCCCCGTCGGACGGCGGCAGCTCGCCCCAGGCGCCGCCGGGTCCGGAAGAGCCCGAGGGGCGTGCGTGCCGCCCGCCCGGGTCGCGCTGCGCCGGCACCTGTCGGGCGGGCAGGCTGCCCGCCTCCACCTCGCTGCCGCCGCCACCGCGTGGCTCTTCCCGACCGTCAACGCTCATCGCGGAGACTCCCGCACGACCCACTCAACCGGTACACCGGGCAAGCGTGTCACACGGGGGACGGGCGCCGGCCCCCTCTGCGCGCCATCCACTCATCCGGGCACATTCCGGCGAATCGCCCTCTCGGACCTCACCGGCGCCCGCCGAGGTCACACCGTCCGGGACCGCAGCCCTTCGAGCAGGATGTCGAGCAGGCGCGTCGAGGCCGCCGCCTGCTGCGCCGGGTCGGGCAGCGCGGGCGCCGCCGTCGCTATCACCAGCAGCACATCGGCCACCGTGACGTCGCCACGCAGCTCACCGGCCTCCCGCGCCCGGTGCACCAGCCGGCCGACCACCTCCAGCAGCGCACCCGCACCCGCGTCGTCCGAGGGCTCGTTGTCGGCGGAACCGCGCGTGCCCACGACCCGCAGGTCGGGAGCCCCGGCGGCCGACACGGCCTGCCGCTGGTGCGGAACCCGGGCGGCCTCCGCCTCCTCGGCTTCGTCCTCGACGGCCGAGCCGACCCGCAGGACCTGCGGCGGCAGCAGCCGCCCGGCGCCCGAGGCCACGGAGGTGCGCAGGAAGCGCGACAGCGCCTGCCACGGCTCCTCCTCCTGGCCCAGCGCGGCCTTGGCCTGCTCGGTCAGTCGCGTGGTCTCCTCCTCGGCTATGCGCCGCACCAGGACGTCCTTGCTCGGGAAGCGTCGGTACACGGTGCCGACACCGACCCGGGCGCGGCGAGCCACGTCCTCCATCGGAGCCCCGTAGCCCAGCTCGCCGAAGACCTCACGAGCCGCCCGCAGGACGTGCTCCAGGTTGCGCTGGGCATCGACGCGCAGCGGCGTGGACCGGCCTACACCGTGCGTGGTGCCGCCCGCGAGAGCGCGCCCGTTGCTCTCGACCGAGAGCGCGGTCGCAGAACCATGGAAATCGGAAATGTTCATATGTATCCCCCGGTAATCATTTGTCTCCCCCCGGAGACACTCCCCGCCTTCACGTCGAGGGGGCCACGGTCTCGGGCCCGGTCCTACTCCTCGACGAGATACGAACATAGTTGAGCCAGAGTCAATTCAGAAGAGGCAGCCCCGGACGGAGCACCGCCCGATCGGAGCATTCACCCCCACTTTTCCGTTCCGCGCCTCCGGAATTTCACATTCCGCATGCCTTGACCTGCAGATTTTCGCCACAAGCTGAGGTCCTCTTGCGCCCCGCCCCAGCACTCACTCCGGTCACACAAACTGCCGGGCCTGTGGACAAACTCCCGGCCACGTTGCGTCATGGGATGGTGAAGGCTGCTAACTCCCGGGGCACGACCCCCGGTACCCCGCCCCGTACGCGCATCCTGATCGTCGGCGGCGGCTACGTCGGCATGTATACGGCGCTCCGACTCCAGCGAAAGCTGAGAGCCGGCGAAGCCGAGGTCACGGTGGTCAGCGCCGAGCCCTACATGACGTACCAGCCCTTCCTCCCCGAAGCGGCCGCGGGCGCGATCTCCCCCCGCCACGTCGTCGTCCCGCTGCGCCGCGTGCTCGGCAAGTGCCGCATCGTCATCGGTGAGGCCCAGCGCATCGACCACGCCAGACGGACCGTGACCGTCAGCACCCTCGCCACCGCCGACGAGGGCTCCGGCCCCATCGAGATGGAGTACGACGAACTCGTCCTCGCCCCGGGCTCCATCTCCCGCACCCTCCCCGTCCCGGGACTCGCCGACTACGGCATCGGCTTCAAGACGGTCGAAGAAGCCATCGGACTGCGCAACCACGTCATCGAACAGATGGACATCGCCTCCTCCACCCGCGATCCCGCCCTCCGCGACGCCGCCCTCACCTTCGTCTTCGTGGGCGGCGGCTTCGCGGGCGTCGAAGCCCTCGGCGAGCTGGAGGACATGGCCCGCTACGCCGCCCGGTACTACCACAACATCAAGCCCGAGGACATGAAATGGGTCCTCGTCGAAGCCAGCGACCGGATCCTCCCCGAGGTCGGCGCCGAGATGGGCGTCTACACGGTCCGCGAACTGCGTCGCCGCAACATCGACGTACGCCTGGAGACCCGGCTCGAATCCTGCGAGAACCGCGTCGCCGTCCTCAGCGACGGCGCCCGCTTCCCCACCCGCACCGTCGTGTGGACCGCGGGGGTCAAACCACACCCCGTCCTGGCCGCCTCCGACCTCCCCAAGAACAAACACGGCCGCCTGGCCTGTACCTCCTTCCTCACCGTCGAAGGAGTCGAGCACGCCTGGGCCGCCGGCGACGCCGCCGCCGTCCCCGACATCACCGCGGACCAGAAGGGCCGCGAGTGCGCCCCCAACGCCCAGCACGCCGTCCGCCAGGCCAAGGTCCTCGCCGACAACCTCCTCGCCGCCCTCCGCGACGAGGTCCTGACCGAGTACGCCCACAAGTACGCGGGCTCGGTCGCCTCGCTAGGCCTGCACCGGGGCGTCGCCCACATCTACGGCCGCAAGCTCAAGGCCTACCCGGCCTGGTTCATGCACCGCGCCTATCACCTCAGCCGCGTCCCCAGCTTCAACCGCAAAATGCGCGTCCTTGCCGAATGGACCCTCGCCGGCCTCTTCAAGCGTGAGATCGTCTCCCTGGGTTCCCTCGAACACCCCAGGGCAGAATTCGAACTGGCCGCAGGCGGCGGCCCCAAGCCCCCTCCTCCGTCCCCCGCCTCCAACCCCCCGCAGAACGGCCAGGGCTGACGTTGTCAGTGCGGTCGGCCACACTGGACGTGTGACCATAGGTGCGCTCATCCCTGCACAGAGTGACATCGTCCAGTCAGCGACCGCCCACGAGCGACCCAGCGACCACTCGCGACACCACGAGGCTTGAACGCAGTGAACTTCACGCGCTGGAGCGCCCGGTTCCCCGGAACGCAGCGCCGCGCCGCCGCCCGGTCCGAACACGCAGCCGCCCAGGCCAAGCGAGGTGAAGGCGCGGTCCCGGCAGCCCGCGGCGGCCGCGCCGACCCCGGAGCCGGGCGGGCCACGCCCGCGGACGGCCACCCCGCCGACCCCACGGTCTCCGGGACCGGAAGCGGCAGCAGTGGCGGCGGCACCGGCACGCCCCCGTCCCCGGCCGCCTCCCCGGCCCGGGGGACGGGCGTCCTCACCGCCGTGCCCTCCCTCGACGAGCTCTCCGTACGCGAGGTCCTCGGCCGGCTCCCGGCCCTGGTCGCCCTCGTGCACGGCCCCGAGCACCGCGTCGCCTACGTCAACGACGCCTACACCACCGGCTTCGGCGCCCGTCACCCCGGCGGCCCCGCCCACGAGGCCCTCCCCGAACTCGGCGAGCTCGGCCTCCTCCCGCTCCTCGACCAGGTCCAGCGCAGCGGCAAGTCCCGTACCGCCAAGAACCGCACCGCACCGGGCGGCGGCAGTTCGTACACGGTCACCTGCACCCCGGTCGAGTTCCCCGAGCCCCACCCCGACGGCGAGCCCGTCCCCCACCACACCGGCGTCCTGATCCACCTCGCCGACGTCACCGACCACGCCGAGGCCGTCGAGCGGCTCCGCGCCAGCGAACGCCGCCAGCGCGAGGCCGCCGTGACCCTCCAGCGCTCCCTCCTCCCCCAGGAGCTGGAGCAGCCCGACGACCTGCGCGTCGCCGCCACCTACCAGCCCGGCGGCACCGAGGCCGCCGTCGGCGGCGACTGGTACGACGTCATCACCCTCGGCGCCGGCCGCACCGCCCTCGTCATCGGCGACGTCATGGGCCGCGGCGTGCGCGCCGCCGCCGTCATGGGCCAGCTGCGCACCGCGGTCCGCGCCTACGCCCGCCTCGACCTGCCCCCGCACGAGGTGCTCCAGCTCCTCGACGGCCTCGCCGCCGAGATCGACGCCAGCCAGATCGCCACCTGCGTCTACGCCGTCCACGACCCCAACGAGGGCCTGCTCGCGTACGCCTCCGCCGGCCACCTCCCCATCCTGGTCCGCGACGAGGACGGCACCGTACGCAGAGCCGCCGACCCCACCGGCCCACCGCTCGGCACCGGCGGCTGGCTGCACACCTCGGGCACCATCGCGCTCGGCCCCGGCTCCACCGCCGTCCTCTACACCGACGGCCTGGTCGAACGCCGCGGCGAGGACATCGACGAGGGAGTCGCCGCCCTCGAACGCGCCCTCTCCGGCGCCCAGGGCACTCCGGCCGTCATCTGCGACCGCCTGATGCGCGCCCTCGGCGTGGACGCCGACCACGACGACGACGTCGCCGTGATGGTCCTCCAGCAGCCCGCCCGCACCGGATCGGACGCCGAGCTCTTCCACAATGCCGCCCTGGAACTCCTCGGCGGCATCGAGGCGGCCCCGCGCGCCCGCGCCTTCGCCCAGGGCGTCCTCGCCTCCTGGCGGTTCCCCCTAGAACTCTGCGACCTCGGCGTGCTCGCCGCCAGCGAGCTCGTCGCGAACTCCCTCCAGCACGGCACCCCGCCCATGAGGCTGCGGCTGCGGCGTACCGACCGCCGGCTGATCATCGAGGTCACCGACGGCGACGACCACCTCCCGCGCCGCCGCCGCGCCGAACCGGCCGACGAGACCGGCCGCGGCATCTCGATCATCGCGACCATCGCCTCCGCCTGGGGCTCCCGCCGCACGCCGGGCGGCGGCAAGGCCGTCTGGTGCGAGTTCGCCCTGCCGGACAAGTAGCCGCACAGCAGGAAGGCCCCGCTCCACCCGGACCGGGGCCTTCCGCACGGCCTCACCCCTGTACACAGGGCACTGGCACTACGTTCCTACGTGCTCACGCGTGGACGGCCTCGACGGCGACTTCCTCGGCCACGGCGTCCTCGGCCGCGACGTCCTTCGCCACCACGGCCGGACCGCCCTGCGCCACGACCCTGCTCGCCACCCACGGGTTGTCCTGCATCGGGCTCAGCCGCCTGCCGAGCCGCAGCGCGAGAGCGGCGATCCCGAGCGACACGAGCACGAAGACCCCGATGTAGAGCATCGGCACCCCCGCACCGAGCGGCACCCCGAGCGGCCCCAGCGCCAGAGCCATCTGCTTGACCAGCGCGAAGGCCGAGTTGTACCGGCCCACCGAGCCCTCGGGCGCCAGGTCGGCCACCAGCGGCGCCAGGGTCGGCGACAGCATGGCCTCGCCGATGCCGAAGAGCGCGTACGTGGTGATGAACGCGGCGGCGGCCATCATGGCGCTGCCGTGCCCCAGACCCGAGAACCCGGCGATGACCCACGCCACGGTCCAGATCAGTCCGACGAGCGCGATCACCCGCGACCGCCGGCGCTTCTCGACCAGCTTGAGGACGACGAACTGCGCCACGACGATCGCACCGGTGTTGGCCGCGAGCGCGAAACCGAGGGTCGAGGGGGAGATGCCGGCCGCCTCGGTACCGAACGCGGCCAGACCGGACTCGAACTGTCCGTAGCAGGCGAAGAACACCACGAAGCCCAGCACGCACAGCTGCACCATGGCCTTGTGCCGGAGCAGCCTCTTCCAGCCGCTGCCGCCCGCCTGGGACGGGTCCTTCGGCATGGCGTCCTTGATGTTCGGTACGTGCGGCAGCCGCACGCTGAGGATGACGCCCGCCAGCACCAGGAACATCACGGCCTCGATGCCGAACAGCAGGGTGAAGCTGCCGGGCCGGCTCTCGTCGACGATCTGACCGCCGAGCAGACCACCGATGCCCAGACCCAGGTTCTGCATGAAGAACTGGAGGGCGAAGGCACGGGTCCGGGTGGACGGCGTGGAGCACCACACGATCATCGTGGCCAGGGCCGGCTGCATCACGGCCTGCCCGGCGCCGAGCGCCAGCGCGGAGAACAGGATCGCCGTGATGTGGGTGGAGAGCCCGAGCGAGAGCGCACCCACCGAGGCGGTGACGGCCGCCCCGATGACCACGGGCACCGGCCCCCGTCGGTCGATGACCCGACCGGTGAAGGGCAGCGCGACAAGAGCGCCCAGGGCGAAGGCCACGAATGCGCTCGTGGCGGCCATGGAACCCAGCTCTCGCACCTGCGCCACATAGATGTAGAGGAACGGAACCGTGAAGCCGATGCCGAACGCGGTCAGCGCGTTCCCGGCCTGGATCCGCCGCAACGCAGCGCCCATCACCTTGGTCACTTCTCACCTGCCTTTGAGACCTGAAGCCTGAAGACTTCATAGCTAAACTTCAAGCCTTAACAGTACACACCGAAGGAGTTAGACGCCAACGAGCTCGTGCGATACTTCGACCCATGGGTGACACCCCCGACGGCACTGCGCCCGTCCACGAGCCGAGCCTCGACGAACAGATCGCCGTCTACCAGCGCGAGTTCCAGGACCTGGACCCCCAGGTCGAGAAGGTCGTCTCGGCACTGAGCCGCCTGAACCGCCGCATGAACGTCGCGTACGGCCGTCAGACGGCGGCCCTGGGCATCAGCAACGCGGAGTGGGAGGTGCTCAAGGCCCTCGTCATCTCCGGGGCTCCCTACCGGATGGGCCCGAGCGAACTGGCGAAGCAGCTGGGCCTCACGCCGGCGGCCATGACCCACCGGATCGACCGCATGACGGCGGAGGGCCTGGTCACCCGCGAGCGGGACGAGTCCAACCGGGTCCGCGTGATCGTGGAGCTCACCGACGAAGGCCGCAGCAAGTGGCTGGACGCGATGCGCGCGGCCACGGTCTTCGAGGAGGACCTCCTCCAAGACCTGTCCACCGCGGAGCGTGGGGTGCTCGGCGACATGCTCGCGCGCCTGCTGGACCGCGTGGAGGACCTCCAGTCACCCAGCTGACCACCGGGGTTGACACGAGCCCTGCGGATCCGTAAGGTTCTTCGAGTTGTCCCAGAGCCGGAAGGTTTTGGCGACAACGAATCCCGCCGCCTCGTTGCGGCACCCAACTCAGCACGATCTCCCACTGGGAACGAATTCGGCATGCCCGAATTTCTTTCCGAAGGCCGATTATGAATCGCCGGGGAAGTCCACTAGAGTTCGGGAGTCGGAAGGGCCCAACAGCCCGGAAGGCAAACCCCGCTGACTGGGGGTCAGGCCCGAAAGAGTCTGATAGAGTCGGAAACGCAAGAACAGAACGAAAGCCCGGAGGAAAGCCCGAGAGGGTGAGTACAAAGGAAGCGTCCGTTCCTTGA
>NZ_JBSGZP010000304.1:0-8366 GCF_053611065.1 Streptomyces sp. NPDC054840 | reverse complement strand
CCGAAGCCCTCCAGGACCTTGGGGGCGTCGGCGGCATAGACCAGGACGACGCACGAGGCGCCGAGGAGGCCGAGGCCGACGGTGAACATGCCGACGACGCCGCCCGTCCGGAAGGCGATCTTCATCGCCTTGTGGGAGACCTCCGTCAGATCCTTGGCGGGCTCCCCCTCGGCCGGGGTGGCCTCACGTGCGGCGGCGGCGACACGGACGTTGGCGCGGACCGCCAGACGCATGCCGATGTAGCCGGTGGCGGCCGAGAAGATGGCGCCCACGAGGAAGAAGGCGGAACGCCCGCCCCGCTGCGTCCAGTCGTCGGCGGGGAGCAGGAAGAGCAGGAAGAAGACCACGACGGCGAAGACGCCGAGCGTGCGCAACTGCCGGCCCAGATAGGCGTTGGCGCCTTCCTGGACGGCTGCGGCGATCTCCTTCATGCTGTCGGTTCCCTCGTCGGCGGCGAGTACCTGGCGGACCAGGATCTGCGCGACGACGAGTGCGGCGAGTGCCACGGCCGCAATGACGATCACGATGAGCCGATTGTCATCGGTGAGTACTGCGGCTGCCAGATCCGTGATGCGATCCGGCGCAATGGGGGTGAAGAGCCCCGTCATTCGTCCTCCTTGACGTGATGAGCTCAAGATGTGGACGGATTGTAGGGAGCGCGCCCCGATCAAAACAGTGCGCAGGAAACGTAATTGGCGTGCTCTCGCTCCCCAGCAATAGATCGCGTCACTCCATTACCCTCGAAAGTAGTAATGGGGCAAAGGCATTGACGTGTCGCCATTGATCTAGGGAAATGAAAAAGGCCCTGCTCAGCAGGGCCTTGATAAAGATCGGAAGATACGAAGGTTCAAGCGTGGGGCGGATCACCGCGGTGGATCTCAAGGCAGCTCGGACACTCCGGACAGGGGCCAGCTCATCCGGATGGTCCCGCCCGATTCCCCACTGCTCACCTCGACGTCGTCGACGAGCCCGCTGATCACCGCGAGACCCATCTCGTCCTCGGTCTCGCCCTCGGACTCCAGGACGGCGGTGATGCCGGGCACCGCGTCGGTCCCACTGCCGGACGGCGAGGGGACCTCGTCACCGACCTCGATGGAGAACACCTTGTCCTCCTCGGTCAGCACCACCCGGACGGGCGCGGTCAGTCCGTTGCTCCGATGGAGTCCCACGGCACGCGAACAGGCCTCGCCCACGGCGAGGCGGACCTCGTCGAGGACGGCTTCCCCGACACCGACCCGGCGCGCCACGGCGGCCGCGACCAGGCGGGCCGTCCGGACGTGTTCGGGCTGGGCGCTGAAGCGCAGTTCAACGGTGGCCATGCGCATCCCCCTCGGACTACGGGCGTGCCTTGACAGGGGCCCGGGCCATCCATGGCCCGGTACCCCCGCTCTCCTTGTCGGCTCCCTGCCTCCCGGAGGCTGCAGGGGGCCGCGCGGAGCCGTCAGTCGGTGGCGTTGACGGCGTCTTCCACAGTCGTGTGGATCGGAAACACCTTGGTCAGACCGGTGATACGGAAGATCTTCAGGATGCGCTCCTGGTTGCACACCAGACGGAGCGAGCCCTCGTGCGCACGGACGCGCTTGAGGCCTCCCACGAGCACACCAAGGCCGGTGGAGTCGAGGAAGTCCACCCGCTCCATGTCGACAACCAGGTGGTAGCTGCCGTCGTTCACCAACTCGACCAACTGCTCGCGCAGCTTGGGCGCGGTATACACATCAATCTCGCCACCGACCTCCACGACCGTACGGTCGCCGACAGTGCGAGTCGACAGGGACAGGTCCACGGATCCTCCAGCACCTTGCTATCGAGCGACGCCCCCTCACCCGAAGGTAGGCGAGGGATTGGCTGCCGCGATGGCATTCAATCACTTACCGGCAGGCGCGCACGACGCCTTCGGACCATTGTCCCGCACGCCGGTGACACACTCGGTTCCGATGGCCAACACATCCGGTCCCGGACGGCCCACGGCACCCGCGGACCCACGACCCACCCCCGACACGGTCCTGGACCGCCTGTCACGGGGGCCTTCCCGTGCTGCGCGCATCACCCATACGGAGCACTTGCCCCCTCGGGCGGGTCGTCATGCAGTCTGGCCGGACCGCATCCGAACAGACGTCGTAGCCGCGATCGGATCGGCCGGAATCGACCATCCGTGGGAACACCAGGCCGCCGCGGCCGAGCTCGCCCTCGACGGAACGTCCGTGGTCGTGGCCACCGGAACCGCCTCGGGCAAGTCCCTCGCCTACCTCGCGCCCGTGCTCTCCGCCCTCGCCGACGGCGCCGAGGCCCCGAACGGCAGGGGCGCGACCGCCCTCTACCTGGCCCCCACCAAGGCCCTGGCGGCCGACCAGCGGCGCGCCGTACGGGAACTGGCCGCCCCGCTGGGCAACGCCGTGCGCCCCGCGGTCTACGACGGGGACACGCCCGTCGAGGAACGCGAGTGGGTGCGCCAGTACGCGAACTACGTCCTGACCAACCCCGACATGCTGCACCGCGGGATCCTTCCGGCCCACCCCCGCTGGTCCTCCTTCCTGCGGGCCCTGCGCTACGTCGTGATCGACGAGTGCCACACCTACCGCGGGGTCTTCGGCTCCCACGTGGCACAGGTGCTGCGCCGGCTGCGGCGGCTGTGCGCCCGCTACGGCGCGGAACCGGTCTTCCTGCTGGCCTCCGCCACCGCGAGCGACCCGGCGGCGGCCGCGTCCCGGCTGACCGGCGTACGGGTGATCGAGATCACCGACGACGCCTCACCGCGGGGCGAGGTGGTCTTCGCCCTCTGGGAGCCACCGCTGCTCACCGAGCTGCGCGGCGAGAAGGGCGCCCCCGTACGCCGTACGGCCACCGCCGAGACCGCCGACCTGCTGACCGACCTGGTGGTCCAGGGCGTCCGTACCGTCGCCTTCGTCCGCTCCCGGCGCGGCGCCGAGCTGATCTCCGTCATCACCCAGGAACGGCTCGCGGCGGTCGACCGGTCGCTGGCCCGCCGGGTCGCCGCCTACCGGGGCGGCTACCTCCCCGAGGAGCGCCGTGCCCTGGAGCGGGCCCTGCACTCCGGCGAGCTGCTCGGGCTGGCCGCCACGACGGCCCTGGAGCTGGGTGTGGACGTCTCCGGCCTGGACGCCGTCCTGATCGCCGGATACCCGGGCACGCGGGCCTCCCTGTGGCAGCAGGCGGGCCGCGCGGGGCGCTCCGGCCAGGGCGCCCTGGCCGTGCTGATCGCCCGGGACGACCCGCTGGACACCTACCTCGTCCACCACCCGGAGGCGCTGTTCCGGCAGCCGGTGGAGGCCACCGTCCTGGACCCCGACAACCCCTACGTCCTCGCCCCCCACCTGTGCGCGGCGGCGGCGGAGCTACCGCTGACCGAGGCGGACCTGGAACTCTTCGGCCCGGCGACCGAGGACCTCCTTCCCCAGCTCGAAGCGGCGAAGCTGCTGCGACGCCGGGCGACCGCCTGGCACTGGACCCGCCGCGAACGGGCCTCGGATCTGACCGACATCCGGGGCGGTGGCGGCCGCCCGGTGCAGATCGTCGAGGCCTCGACCGGCCGGCTGCTCGGCACGGTCGACGAGTCGGCGGCCCACACCGCCGTCCACGAGGGGGCCGTCCACCTCCACCAGGGCCGCACGTATCTCGTGAAGCACCTGGACCTGGAGGATTCCGCGGCCCTCGTGGAGCAGGCGGACCCGCCCTTCTCCACCACGGCCCGTGACACCACCTCCATCTCCATCCTGGAGACCGAGACCGAGATCCCGTGGGGCTCGGCCGGACTCTGCTTCGGCTCCGTCGAGGTCACCAACCAGGTCGTCTCCTATCTGCGCCGCAAGCTGATCACCGGCGAGGTGCTGGGCGAGGCCAAACTCGACCTTCCGCCCCGCACCCTGCGCACCCGGGCCGTGTGGTGGACGGTGACCGAGGACCAGCTCGACGAGGCCCGGATCGACCCGGAGATCCTCGGCGGCGCCCTGCACGCCGCCGAGCACGCCTCCATCGGCATGCTGCCGCTGTTCGCCACCTGCGACCGCTGGGACATCGGCGGCGTCTCCGTGCCGCTGCATCCCGACACCCTCCTCCCCACGGTCTTCGTCTACGACGGCCACCCCGGCGGCGCCGGATTCGCGGAGCGCGCCTTCAGCACCGCCCGCGCCTGGCTGACGGCGACCCGCGACGCGATCGCGGCCTGCGAGTGCGCGGCCGGCTGCCCTTCCTGCATCCAGTCCCCCAAGTGCGGCAACGGCAACGAGCCCCTGCACAAGCGCGGCGCCATCCGTCTGCTCACCCGCCTCCTGTCCGAATCCCCGGCCGCCGAGTCCTCGGAGGCCTGACGGGGCCAACGGGCCAGACGGACCCGACCGGGCCTGACGGGGCCGACCGGGCCAGACGGGGCCAGACGGGGCGACAGGGCCTGACAGGCCTTCCGGGGCCCGACGCGGCTCCCGGACCGGGCCCTCAGCCGGGCGGCGCCGCGGGCGGGCCCGCCCGGGCCCCGACCGCCGGGGTGAACGGGCCCGCCGCGACCTCGGCGGTGACCTCGGCGACCTCGCCCCGGAGCAGGCACCCGCCGAGCGCCGCGCCCTGTGCCCGGGCTACCCGCAGGGCCGTCGCGCAGGCCGTCTCCGGCCCGTGGGCCCAGGTGGCCGCCGCCGCGAGCGCCGCCAGATCGGCGGCCGCCGCCGCCCGGTGCCGGGCCACGACGGCCTGGCCGAGCAACAGCACGCCGCCGAACACCGCACCCAGCACCGTCGCCACCAGCGCCGCCCAGACCGTGGCCGAACCCCGGTCCCGGCTCACGGCGGCGGCCCCACACTGTCCTCCGCCAAGGCCACCGCCTGCGCGCCGAGCCGCACCGGCAGCCCGCCCGGTCCGGGTGCCGGCGCCGCCACCCGGACCCGCCAGAGGTCGCCCGCCCGCTCCAGCTCCACCCGCGCCCCCGGTGGGGCGGCCGCCCTGGCCGCCGCCTCCGCCACCTCCACCGGCTCCGACCTGGCCGCCGCCCGGGCACCGGCCCGGGCCGCGTCCACACAACGGATCTGCGCGGCCGCCGCCATCAGCGCCCACACCAGCAGCGCCGCGAACAGCACCAGCGCCGGGATCACCAAGGCGGCCTCCGCCGTAACATATCCCCGGTCGGACTTTCCCCGGCCGGCCCATGACTCACCCTCAGAACGGCACATCGAGTGCCTTTCCGATGGTCGACTGAAGGGCCGTGGCGACGACTTCACTCGTCACCACCTTGTAGAGGACGGCCGCGAACGCGCAGGCCGCGATCGTGCCCATGGCGTATTCCGACGTGGACATCCCCTTGTCGCCCCCGCGCGCCCTCAGTACCGTCCGCACACGAACCCAGATGATCCTCATGACAACCTCCTGTTGATTTCAGCTGTTGATACCTGTGGTCAAAGCGACTTCAGGTGTTCGAGAGAAGTCCCGAGGCCATACCGATCACCACCGGCGCGACCCCGATCGCGAGAAAGGCGGGGAGAAAACACAATCCCACCGGCGCGGTGACCAGGACCGCCGCCCGCTGCGCCCGCGCTCCCGCCGTGCGGACGCGGTCCTCCCGCAGCCCGGACGCAAGCCGGGAGACCCCTTCCGCTGCGGGCGCCCCCGTCCGCGCCGCCCGTTCCAGGCAGTCGGCGAGTGCCTGAGCACCCGGTATCTCCGCCAACCTCCCCCACCCGGAGCCCGGTTCACCGCCGAGCCGTAGCTCCGCGCCGGCCCTCGCCAGCCGAGCGCCCACCGGGCCGCCCAGCGACTCCCCCACCACCTCGGCGGCCTCCACCGGTCCCGCCCCCGCAGCCAGGCACGCGGCCAGCAGATCGGCGGCGAGCGGCAACTGACGCTCCGCCTCGCGTGGATCCACTCCAGCCGGCGACCGCGCCCTCGCCGACCACCGCCGCACACCGAACGCGGCCAGGCCACCGACGGCCACACCCGTCACCCCGCCGACGAGCACCCAGCCCGCCAGCAGTGCCCCGGCCGGGCCCGCCCACGCGGCCACCGCGTCTCTGAGCGCGGATCCGAACACCGGCCCGCGTAGCGCCGGTCCAGCCCCCAGCAGGGCCGCGGTCCTGCGTCCGACGGCCCGGGCGCGGACCCGCGCCGTCACCGCCGATACCAGCCAGAGCGCGACCACGGCCAGGCAGACGGCGATCCCCAGCCTGTGGACGGCGAAGTCCCCCATCACCGCTCCCCCATCCGGACGATCCGCCGGCACCACACCAGCCCCAGCGCCTCCAGCACCCCGCCCGCCAGCAGGCAACCCCACCCCATCGGCGTGCGCAGCAGCACCCGCAGCGGATCCGCGCCCAGCCCGGTGCCGATCAGCAGGCCCACCAGCGGCAGCAGGGCGAGTACCAGCACCGTCGACCGCGCTCCCGCCAACTGGGCCCGCAGCGACTCCTGCCGGTCCCGCTCGGCGCGCAGGGCCCCTTCCAGCCGTTCCAGTCCGGCGGCCAGTCCCGCACCGCCGTCCACCGACACCCGCCAGCAGGCCGCCATCCCGGCCAGCCCTTCCGCCCCCGGTTCCAGCGCCGCCTGGCGCAAGGCTGTGGGCACGTCCCCGCCGAAGGCCGCGGCGGCCAGCACCCCTGCCTCCGCCGCACCCGGCCCGCCGGGACCGGCGGCGGTCCGGCGCATAGCGGCCGTCAGCGCCTGCCCGGGCTGGGCTCCCGCCCGCAGCTCACCCACCACCGCCCCGCACAGGGCCACCACCTCGGCGGCCCGCGCCTCCCGAGCCCGCTCCCGCGCCCGTACCCGCAGCCAGCGGCGTACCAGCGGCACCGCCGCCGCCCCCGCCAGCAGCGGGATCACCGACCCGCCGAGCGCCGCCACCACCAGCCCCGCCGCGAGGCAGGCCCACTCCCGCCACCGCGCCGCCCTCACCCGTACGGCGATCAGCAGCCGCTCCCGGCGCAGCGGACCGACCGCAACCACCGGACCGACCGCGGCGAGCACCACCCGGGCCCTCCGCGACGCCCGGTCTCCGTCGGCGAGCCCCCAGGCGGCCGCCGCGGCGCACAGCATCCCGGCGAACACGGGTACCGGCAGCCCCGCCCCCGCGCTCACCGCGCACCTCGCAGCAGCGGGCGAAGCCGTTCCCAGCCGCGCTCCCGTACGAAGCCCCGAGCCGCCCAGCGCAGCGCCGGAACGGTGACCACCAGCCCGGCGGCGTCCCGCTCCAGCACGTGCACCTCGGCCAGTCGGCGCCGTCCCTCCCGGTCCCGGACCAGATGGAGCACCAGGGTCAGTGCCGCGGCCAACTGGCTGTGGAGGGCCGCCCGGTCGAGCCCGGCGGCCGTCCCCAGCGCCTCCAGCCGGGCGGGGACATGGGCCGCGGCGTTGGCGTGGACCGTCCCGCAGCCCCCCTCGTGCCCGGTGTTCAGGGCGGCGAGCAGGTCCGCCACCTCGGCGCCCCGCACCTCGCCCACCACCAGCCGGTCGGGGCGCATCCGCAGTGCCTGGCGAACCAGGTCCGCCAGGGTGACCAGGCCCGCCCCCTCCTGGTTGGCAGGCCGGGTCTCCAGCCGCACCACGTGCGGATGGTCGGGGCGCAGCTCTGCCGAGTCCTCGGCCAGCACGATCCGCTCGCCAGGGCCGACCAGCCCCAGCAGGGCACTGAGGAGGGTCGTCTTGCCCGTTCCGGTGCCGCCGGAGACGAGGAACGACAGCCGGGCCTCGACCATGTCGCGGAGCAGTCGGTGCCCGCCGGGCGGCAGGGTCCCCGCGGCGACGAGCTCCTCCAACGTGAACGCCCGCGGCCGCACCACCCGCAGCGAGAGACAGGCCGAGCCGACCGAGACCGGGGGCAGCACGGCATGCAGCCGGGTCCCGTCGGGCATCCGGGCGTCCACCCAGGGCCGGGCGTCGTCCAGGCGCCTGCCCGCTACGGCGGCCAGCCGCTGGGCGAGCCTGCGCACGGCCTCGGCGTCGGCGAAGGTCACCCCGGTCAGCTCCAGGCCGCCCCCGCGGTCCACCCAGACCCGGTCGGGGGCCGCCACCAGCACATCGGTGACCTCCGGATCGGCGAGCAGTGCCTCCAGCGGGCCCGCTCCGACCAGCTCGGACCGTAACTCGGCGGCCACCCCCAGCACTTCGGCGTCCCCGAGCAGCCTGCCCTGGGCCCGTAGTGCCGCCGCCACCCGGGCCGGGGTCGGTTCCGCCCCGCTCTCCGCGAGCCGCCGGCGCACCGCGTCCAGGAGTACCGCGCTCATGCCGGCACCCCCTGGGCGGAGCCGAGGGCCCGCTGCCAGAAACCGTCGCAGAACCGGGCCAGCGCACCCCGCCCCTGCGCCCCCGGCGGTGCGCCGGGCGCCGCCCCCCCCGGCGGCCCCCCCGCCCCCCCCCCCGCCCCCGCCCCCGGGGGC
>NZ_JBSGZP010000303.1:0-8390 GCF_053611065.1 Streptomyces sp. NPDC054840 | reverse complement strand
CGCCCCCTCCTGTCCCCTGGCCCGTCAGGTCACGGTGCGCCGAAGGTGAGCGTCAGCTGCGGCGTCCCTTCGTTCGCCGGTGCCTCGGAGGACCACAGCCACAGGGCGTCCGTGCCGGTGCTGCTGAGCGCCAGGCCGTAGCTGCCGCCGAGCGCGGAAGCGACGTCGGCGGTGGTCAGGCCGGTGGTGTGCACCGCCGAACCGTCGACGATCCCGGCGAAGGTGCCGAGCGCCGGACCACCGAGCGCTGGGCGGTTGTTGTACGTGGTCCCGCTCTCGCTCCACGCGCCGGTGACCGGGACGACCGAGACGGTGTCGGTGGTGCCGGCGCCGCTCTGCGTGCTCGTCTTCACGCTGAGCGCGGCCGACTTCAGTACCGTGCCCGCTGGGGCGGCGGGCAGGTCGAAGCGCAGGTAGCTCGCGTAGAACGAGGTGCCTCGCACGGCGAGTGATGCCGAGGTGCCGTAGTTGGTGGCGGGTGCCCCCGCGTTGGCGTAGGTGTCCTCCGCGGCGGCCACCTGGACCACCGAGTCGGCCGGGGCGGTGGCGAGGGCGTAGTGGTTCTGCACCTGCGCGGCGCTGAGCACCGACGGGTAGACGGCGGTCTCGTCGAGCCGGCCCGCCCAGTAGTCGCTGGTCGGGCGGTTCGGCCAGGAAGTGAGGTTGTCGCCGCCGGTGCGCCAGTAGCCGGAGTAGTTCTCGTGTGTGGTGACGTTCAGCGTGCCCTTCTGCGCGCCGTCCACGTAGAGGGTCATCCCGCCCGGACCCTGGGTGGCGACGACGTGGTGCCACTGGTTGTCGTTGTAGGCGGCCGGTGTGGTGATCGTGCGGGTGGCTCCGGTGTAGACGCCGAAGACCAGCCGTCCGTCGTTGGTCATGTAGACATGCTTGTCGTACTGGTTGCTGGCGCCGACCTGGCGGCTCCCGAAGCCGACGAGCTTGCCGCCGCGGGTGGTGTCCGTCCGGAACCAGGTCTCGACGCTGTAAGTGCTGCCGATCGTCTGCCGCTTGTCCCCGTACACGTGGGTGTTCGAGCCGTTGAAGCCGATCGCCGTGCTCGCGCCGGAGACCGCGCCGGGCGTCTGCCGTAGGGCGGGGGCGTTGTGGTGGACGCCGCTCTGGTTGCCCGCCGAGGAGTCGGCGACGAAGGGCAGGGCCGATTCGTCGTAGCGCCAGTACAGCTCGGACCCGTCGGTGCGGACCTTGTCGGGGTAGCCCTCCGCCGTGGTCGGGACGGTCACGCTCGCCGTCGCGGACAGGGCGCTGGTGTTGCCGGCCCCGTCGGTGGCCGTCACGCGGTAGGTGTACGACTGTCCCGCTACCACGGTGGTGTCGGTCCAGGAGGCCTGCGGACGCCTGAAGAACAGCGAGTCGGCGGTGACCGTGGCGATCGGCGTGGCCGCACCGTTCCGGTAGATCCGGTAGGTCAGCGCGCTGTCGTCGAGGTCGAGGCTGGTACGCCAGCGCACCTGGGCCTCGTCCGGCTCGAAGCTGACCGCGCTCGCCACGGGCACGGTGGGCGCGCCGGTGTCCCCGGTCGAGGCGAAGCGCGTCAGGCTCTGCTGCGCCGCGCCGTTGACGGTGGTGAACTCCCCGCCGACCCACAGGTACTCCACGCCGCCCTTGGAGCCGACCGTCATCACGCGCGGCCCGATGCCCTCGCCGATGCCGTCGTTGGTGTCGGGGGCCCAGCCGAGCTTGCCGGTGCCGGTGGTGGGCTGGGCGAGCAGGTGGTGGCGCTGGCCGTCGGGGAACTCGCCGACGCTGGAGCAGTCGTGCGCGTGCGAGGCGCTGTAGAGCACGCTCCGGTACGGCAGCACGGCCTGGGTGGCGCCGAGGCAGGTGTCACGCCAGCGCTGACCGAAGTCGCTGAGGTTCAGGGCGATCCGGCCGTCGAAGACCCCGCCGCCCGTGCCCTCGTTGGCGGTGTAGAAGCCGGTGGCGTCGGTGGCGATGTCCTTGACCACGGAGTTGGTCTCGATGAATCCGGCGTACGACTTGGTGAGCGCGCCGCTCGTCGAGTCGACGACGGCCAGTGCGTGCGTGTTCGTGCCGTTGACGGTGAAGAAGTCGCCGCCGAGGACCACGTTGTTGCCGTCCGGGGTGACCTCGACGGCGCGCCCGGACTCGTCGGCGTCGGCGGTGAAGGGCTTGAGGGCTCCGTCTGCCGCGCCGACGGCGGCGAAGCGCCGGCGCGGCTGGCCGGAGACGCTGAGGAAGTCACCGCCCGCGTAGACGGTGTCGCCGGTGACGGCGAGGGCCCGGACGGTGGCCGCGAAGGCCGGGCGGAAACCTTGCTCCACCGTGCAGGTCGCCACGTCGACGGCGGCGAGACTGGAGACGGCGGTGCCGTTGACGGCGCCGAAGTAGCCGCCGACGTACAGGGTCTCCTTGTCCGGTGAGAGGGCGAGCGCGCGGACCGTGGCCGTGCCGGAGCCCACGGTGAAGGACAGCTCGCAGGAGGTCGGGGCGCCGGTCGCGGCGTCGAGGGCCACGAAGTTCACGGCCGACCGCTCGCTTCCGGAGCCTCCGGCAGGCGGGCGCACCGTGGAGAAGGTGCCGCCGACGAATACCTGGCCGCCCGCCTCTGCGAGGGCCCACACGACGCCGTCGGGCTGCCAGGTGGACAGCGCGTCGGCGGTGAACGCGACGGGCGGGGTGAGCGCCGCCGCCTGCGGGACGAGGCCGAGGCCCATCCCCGCTCCGGTTCCGGCCAGGGACAGGGCGAGAGCGGCCACCAGCCCTCGGGATCTACGCATGAATCCCCCAGTTCGATGTGCGGTACGGCCGTACGGTGCGACCGTGCGGGAGATGGCCGAAAATCGCCGAACTGCAGTCCACAGCCATGCCCACGGGCGCACCCTAGAGCGATTCGAGGCCTGGTTCATCCCACTTGACACATCGGATGCAAAATCGCGCCGAGCCCCGCGATCACCCGCGGGGCTTCGCCCGGACGTGCATGCGTTCGCCCTGCCGCCCGAAGAGGCTGAGGATCTCCACCGGCCGCCCGTCCGCGCTGGTGAACCAGTGGGGCAGCCGGGTGTCGAACTCCGCGGCCTCGCCCGGGCCGAGGACCAGGTCGTGCTCGGCGAGGACGAGGCGCAGCCGGCCCTCCAGCACGTACAGCCACTCGTAGCCCTCGTGCGTCCGCGGATCGGGCTCGCCGCCCCGGTCGGGGATGAGCATCTTGTACGCCTGGAGGGGGGCCGGGCCCCGGGTCAGCGGGACGGCCGTGCCGCCGTTCGGGAGGGTGCGGGGGGTCAGCCGCACCCGGGGATCACCCACTTCGGGGGCGCCCACCAGGTCGTCCAGGGGCACTTGGTACGCGGCCGCGAGCGGCAGCAGCAGTTCCAGGCTGGGGCGTCGCTGCCCGGATTCCAGCCGGGACAGGGTGCTCTTCGAGATGCCGGTCGTCTCGGAGAGCGCGGCCAGGGTGAGACCGCGCCGGGCGCGCAGCCGTCTGAGCCGGGGCGCGACCTCGTCGAGGACGGCCTGATGCGGGGATGGCTTGTCGTCCATACGGCCATTGCACCCCGACCGTCCCGGAAACGGCAACAACGTTTGCCGTCCGCCACCCGGCGCCGCACCCTCCCGCCATGAGCCCACACAGTGATTCCGCGACCGGACACCGACAGCACCGCACCGGCGGCGAGCACGGGACGGCGTCCGCCGGCGCCCACCGGCCTACGGTCCGGTGGGCACTCGCCGGTCTCCCTCTCCGTACTGCTCTCCTCGCTCGGCACCGGCATCGCCCACGTCGGCCTGCCGACCCTGGCGCAGGTGTTCTCCGCATCCTTCCAGGAGGTCCAGTGGATCGTCCTCGCCTATCTCCTCGCCATCACCACCCTCGTCGTGGGAGCCGGACGCCTCGGCGACCTCGTCGGCCGCCGACGGCTGCTCCTGGCGGGCATCTCCCTGTTCACCGCGGCCTCGGTGCTGTGCGCCGCCGCGCCCACACTCTGGCTGCTGGTCGGCGCCCGGGCGGTCCAGGGCCTGGGAGCCGCCGTGATGATGGCCCTCACCATGGCGTTCGTCGGGGAGACGGTCCCCAAGGAGCGGACGGGCAGTGCCATGGGGCTGCTCGGCACGATGTCCGCGGTGGGCACGGCTCTGGGTCCGTCGCTGGGCGGGGCCCTGCTCGCCGGGTTCGGCTGGCGGGCGCTCTTCCTCGTCAACGTGCCGCTGGGGATCGCGGCGTTCCTGCTCTCCCACCGTCATCTGCCCGCCGGCCGGCGGGAACGCGGGGCCGACCGGGCCCGCTTCGACCACCTGGGCACGCTGCTGCTCGCGCTGACGCTGGCGGCCTACGCGCTCGCGATGACCCTCGGTGGCGGCCGTTTCGGGGTACTCGACACGGCGCTGCTCCTGGCCGCCGCCTGCGGGGTCGCCCTCTTCGTGCGCGCCGAGGCGAGGGCGGCCTCGCCCTTGGTCCAGCAGGCGCTCCTCCGCGATCCGGTGATCGGTCCGGGCCTCGCCTCGAACGCGCTCGTGTCGACGGTGATGATGGCGACGCTGGTGGTCGGGCCGTTCTACCTCTCCCGGACGCTCGGGCTCGGCGAGGCCCCGGTCGGACTCGTCCTGTCGGTCGGTCCGCTGGTCGCCGCGGTGACCGGGGTGCCCGCCGGCCGTCTCGCGGACCGTTTCGGCGCGCGGCGCCCGGCCCTGCTCGGGCTGGTGTCGATGACGGCCGGTGCCCTCGCCCTGTCCCTGATGCCGGCTTCGCTCGGTGTCCTCGGGTACGTCGCCCCGCTCGCGGTCGTGACCGCCGGCTACGCGGTGTTCCAGACGGCCAACAACACCGCCGTCATGGCGGACGTCGCCCCGGACCGGCGGGGCGTCGTCTCCGGCATGCTGGGTCTCTCGCGCAACCTCGGCCTCATCACCGGCGCGTCCGTCATGGGCGCCCTGTTCGCGCACGCGTCGGCGTCCGCCGACATCGCCTCGGCATCCGCCGGGGCCGTGGCCACCGGGATGCGGTTCACCTTCATGGTCGCCTCGGTCCTGGTCCTCGTCGCACTCGCCGCCGTCGCAGCGGTGGGCCGCACCGAGGCCGGTCCGAGCGGTGATCGGATCGCCGCTGTACCGAATCGCTGATCACGTGGCGGGGAGGGGGCGGCACAGCAGGGCGGCCGGGGAGGGGCGGGCGGCGGCGCGGGTGGTGAAGGCGATGCCCGCCGCGTACTCGGTGGGCAGGCACTGCCCTTTGTGGTTCCCGTGGGCGAAGTCGCCGCCGGGGCCGCCCGCCGGGCGGTTGTCGCCCCGGTCGAACCACACCGTCCGGCCGCCTCCGGGAAGCCCCGTACGGGCCGGGGCGCACAGCGCCGCCGAGACCCGCTCACCGCGCAGGCTGTAGCCGATCAGGAACTGGCGCGCGTAAGGGGCTCTTCATCTCGCTCCTGCCGGAATCGGCCGCCCCGGCGGGCGGCTGCCGGCGGCAGGTTACCGGCGGGTCGCTTCCGGAGGAAGTCGAACGCGGGAGCGCTTTCGGCCACGGTCGGCATCCGCCGGGTTTCGGCCGCTCGACGCCCGGTCACGCACCGTCACCCTGAAGAACCGGCCCCGCGCGGGGCCGCGCCCCTCTACCGTGCCCTGAGGTGAACGGCACGGCACCGGAGGGCGGGGCGGATGGACGACGACGAAGACATGCGGCTGGCGGGTATGACACCGGAGATCTCACGCCGCACCCTCACCCTGCTGCGCGGTCTGGCGGGCCTCGAACCGCCCGAGCAGGTCCCCGAGGAGGCCATGGTCGTCGCCGACGCGGTCCTGGCCGAACACGGTACCGACGGGCTCAGGGTGCTGGTGATGACGCTGGCGGCCTGGGCGACGGCCCAGATCGAGAATGTCGCCGAGCTGAGCGGGCGCAGCCACGAGGCCGTGCTGGACGCGATGGAGCTGGCCTGTTTGGAGGCGAATGCCGAGGACAGCCCTTAGGCCGTGACCACGGGGCAGACGGGACTGTGTCGGACACGATCCGGGGAAAGCCGGGCGGACAAGGCCTCTGGAGCCCGGTTCCCGCACCGGGCGTGGAAGAAACCGGTCCTGTCAGGCCGCGACAGGGCACCTTTCGGCGACACTGGGAGGGCAGGAGCGTCGTGGGGGGTCGTGATCGGAGGCCGTCGTGAGCACACCTTCCCCCATCCGGATCGCCGCCGTCCTGTCCACCGACCACCGTGGACGGCTGATGTCGCAGGCCCGTGAGGTCAATTTCCCGGAGAACGCGCGTATCTTCGACGAGGGCACACGGGCGGATTCCTTCTGGATCGTGCGATCCGGCACCGTGACCCTGGAGATCCCCGTCGCCGGCCGCCGGCCCGCGCCCGTGGAGAGCCTCGGCCCCGGGGAGCTGGTGGGCTGGTCCTGGCTCTTCCCTCCGTACGTGTGGCAGCTGAGCGCGGGGGCGATGACGCCGGTCCGGGCGTACGAGTTCGACGCGGCGAGCGTCCGGATGCTGATGGACGCCGATCCCACCTTCGGTTCCGCGATCGGGCACTGGGTCGGGCGCGTCCTCGCGATGCGCCTGCAGCAGACACGCACCCGCCTGCTGGAGCTGTACGCGCCCCGCCTCAGCAGCACCGCCTGAGGGCCGAGCGCCGGTCCACCGGCGATGACCGAACCGCCCTTGGGCACTGATCACGCCCTCCCGCCGCGTCGACCGCCCCGCGCCGCAGGCTCAACGCGGCGGGGACGGCCGCGGCAAGCGAGCGCCGAAGGTCGACGTGGGGCCTCCCACGGCATCACAGGGGCACGCCCCCGAGGGGTGGGGCCCGCCCTCCCCCCGGAGGAGTCCGGACCCCCGTCCCGGCAGATCACAGCCTCGGTTCGGCAGGTTTCGGGGAGGTGTCCCGGATCGGTGTTCGGCCGATTCGGCGGCTCGTTCCCCTCCAGGTCAGCCCTCCCGCACGGCTGCGGTCTGCAGTCATTCGTACACGATCGGTGACGAAAAATGAGGGTGCGACAGGGCGTTCGACTCTCAGGTCGGTAAGACTGCGTCCGCTATCCGAAACACCAACCCAAGGGAGTGTTCGCAATGCGGTCCATCGCAAAGGGTCTCGGGCTCGGTTCCGCCGCCATGGCGCTCACCGCGCTCACCGCACTGGCCTGGCCGGGTACGGCCGGTGCCGCGCCGACCGGTACGGAGAGCCTGTACGCGCCGTCCGCGCTGGTGCTCAGTGTGACGGCCGGGCCCGATGCCGAGACGGGCACGGTCATGCGTGCGGTGACCCTCGTCTGCTCGCCGACGCCCGGCGGGACGCACCCGAGCCCGGTCGCGGCGTGCGCCGAATTACGGGCGAACGGCTCGCAGCTCGACCCGCTCGCCGCACCGGCCGCCGACGCCGTCTGTACCAGGGAGTGGAACCCGATGACGGTGACGGCCGTCGGGGTGTGGCAGGGCCGCCGGCTCAGCTACACGTACACCTTCGCCAACCCGTGCGGCCTGCGGAACACCTCCGGCACGCTGTTCGGCTTCTGACCCCCCGTGAAGCGGTCGGGCCGGGCGGCGCCGTGCGACCGCCGTCCGGCCCGGCTCACAGGGCCTGCCCCCGTCCACGTCGGGGGCGCGCCCGGCCGGGAGAAGCGCTTGCCGGCAACATGGCTGGATCGTCATCCCAGTTCGAGACTGGTCACCCCGAACAGTTCCGTCAGGGCGAGGTCCGGTGCCGGACCCGTGTACATGCGGGCGGTCTCGAAGGCCGGGGCCAGGCCGAGGCGTTCGAAGAGCGCGGCGGCCGCCGGATTCGCGTCCGGCACGTCCACGGACACCCGGCCCTCGGGGGCGTGCCGGGCCAGCCGCCGCAGCAGGGCCGCCGCCACCGCCGGGGTGGCCGCGTAGAGGGGGCCGATCCGGTGGGCGGCGCTGGAGGGGCGGATCACGCCGAGGCCCTCGATCCGGCCGTCCCGGACGGCGGCGAGGGCGGTGCGGCCGGGCAGCCCGGTCCAGGCGGACAGGAAGGCGTCCCGCGACGCGGGGAAGAACCGCCGGTCGTAGGCGGCGAGCCGACCGAAGGGCAGGGTGCCCGCGTCCACGATCGCGACCGGACTGTCGTCGTCCCCGTGCGGGGCGCCTTCGTAGCGGAAGTTGTTCCAAGCCGAACGGAATCCGGACTTACGGTAGTTGTCCTGCTGGTCGACGACCCCGTCCAGGCCCACGAGCCGCCCGTCGAGCCGTTCCATCCCGGCGCGCCACAGCTGGATGCCGTACCCCTGGCCGCGGACGGCGGGCCGGGCGATGTAGAAGCCGATGAAGCCGAAGCCTCCGCCGTACCGCACGGCGGAGATGCAGGCCACCGGCTCGCCGTCCAGCCGCCCGACGAGGAACCCCTCCGGGTCGGCGACCGCGAAGGCGAACCGGTCCGAGTCCCCGGGATTCCAGCCCTCCTCGTCGGCCC
>NZ_JBSGZP010000302.1:0-8399 GCF_053611065.1 Streptomyces sp. NPDC054840 | reverse complement strand
ACTTCGAGGAATGGGCCGCACAGCTTTCGGACGGCCGGGACGCCGAGGACGCCGTCTTCTCGGCGGAAGAGGGATCGCTGGTCCTGCGCGCCTACCGGTCGCTGCCGGAGCGCTGGCAGGCCGTGCTCTGGCACTCGGTCGTCGAACACGAGCCGGCGGCCGAGACCGCGGCACGCCTCGGGATATCGGCGGGAGGCGTCGGTTCACTGGTCGCGCGTGCCCGGGAAGGCTTGCGCGAGGCCTACTTGCGCGCCCACTTGGACCAGACCGCGAGCGACGAGTGCAGGCACTACGGCGGGCAGATCGCCGCCAGGCTGCGCCGGCCGGGCAAGCGCCTCACCCGGGACCTGGGCCGCCACCTGCACGGGTGTGACGGCTGCGCCCGGGCCGAGCGTGACCTGCGCGATCTCAACGGCCGTCTCGGTGTGCTGCTGTTGGGCGGAATCCTGCTCTGGAACCCCGCCTCCTTCCTGTCGGCCCTCGGCGGGGGTGGCATCCATCTCGCCTCAGGCACCCTGAACGGGACGCAGCTCGCCGGAACCAAGCTCGGCGCCGTGAAATGGGCCGCTGCGGCAGCCGTGGTGGGAACGGCGGCCACCGTGGTCGTCCTGCTGCCGGCCGATGCCGAGAGCGACAGGTCCGGCCAGGTGGCGGCTCCCGCCAGAACCGCCGCGGCACCGGACGGCCCGCTCCCGGAAGCCGTACCGATCGTTGCCATCGGCTCGGCGGCTTTCGCCACGGCCCCCGCAGCGCCACTCCCTTCCACCTCCACGTCCGCCTCGCCCTCCGCGGTGCCGACCTCCGCTGCACCCTCGCCGGATCGCACCGGCGCCGCCCTGGTCAACGTGGCCTCAGGGCTCTGCGTCGGCTTGGGCGGCCCCGGTTCTGACGGCTCGTTGCAGCTCGAAAAGTGCACCGGAAAGCCCAGCCAGGGATGGCAGCGGCTCCCTGCCCACGAGAACACCTACCAACTCCGCAACGCGGGCACCGGCACCTGCCTCGACGGAGGCACCGGCGGCGGGAATCTCGCCGAGGTCACCCTCCGCGCCTGCCGGACCGGCGTGGACCGCGCAACACAACTGTGGCGGTTCGAGCCGAACGCTCGACCCGGCACGTACCGCATCTGGTTCGTACCGAAGGTCCGGCACAGCGACTACTCCGACCATCTGCTGGGCCCGCGGAACTGGCCGAAGGCCGACCCGCCGTGTCCGGGGTCGGAGATGGTGCACCTGCCCAACTACTACAACTCGGTGAACCTGCTCTTCGCCCTGTGATCCGGCCCGCCGGACCCTGCACCGCATACGACCGGCGACCGCCCGACGGCTGATGAGCCGGCGGGCCACGACGTCCGGTCCGGCGCCTCCGCGAGGGCCTCGGCGGCCGTTCATCAGGCGGCCGGTGTGCATGGCGGGGCTGTTGCCCCGGGGTCGGGCACACCGGTCACACCGGTCACACCGCTGTCAGACCCTTGCCCTACCGTTCACGCATGGATCTGAACGACCGGCAAAACATAGGCGCAGCGCTCGGAGCAATGTTCCTCGGCGGCACGGTGGAAGAAGGGCCGCCCCCGCAGGACTCACCCCTCGGCCGAGTGCGCGCGTTCGTTACCGAGCATGGAGAGGGGGCGCTCAGGCCCGAGCACATCAAGGCGGCCCAGGACGGACGCCCCCTGCTTCCCTGAGGCCCGCAGCGCCACCCGAGGTGCCCGGGGAGGCGTGAGCGCCGCCGAAAGGTCGCGGGGACCGCCGGCCGCTAGAATGGTGCCAGCAGGCGCGTAATTTCCCGTCGCGGGAGTGCGCCGCCCCGCCAAGGCATCCCCCCGGGACGGTGAGCCCCTCTCCCGCAGACGGCATATGTCGAGCGGCCTGTCTCCCCGGATTCCGTCGCATCGATCCCGCTCCGCCGGACCGGACAATTTCCTTCGCTGGTACAGGAGTCGGCACCATGATCCACGTCCTGACCCGGGCGGCGACCATCGCTTCCGCAGCCCTCTTCGCCACCACGTGTGCCGCGGTCGGCGCCACCCAGGCATCCGCCCTGCCGAGGACCCCCACCTGCCATGTGGCCGACCTGAACCTGGCCATCGGCGAGCCGGACGGCGCCGCGGGGTCGCTCTACTACCCGATCCGGTTCACCAACACCTCGACGCATGCCTGCACATTGCGCGGATACCCTGGCGTGAGTGTCGTGGACGTCCGGCATCAACAGATCGGCACCTCCGCGACGCGCACCGGTGGGGCGGTGAACACCGTCTCCGTCCAGCCCGGCGAGACCGTGACCGCCACCTTCCGCACCAACAGCCCGGGCATGACGGAGTGTCGGCCGACGTCGACCTACGTCAAGGTCTACCCGCCGAACAGCTACCAGGCCGTGCACATCCCCTACCACCTGCAGGTGTGCGGAACCTTCGACATCCGCCCGGTGCACGCCGGCGAGTGAGGCCCGTCGGGGGCGGCGAACGGGTGGGGCGGCGAACGGGTGGGGCGGCGGGCACGCCCGGCACGGTAGCGCCCCGCCAGGCGCACGCTTCAGGTCCGGCGCCGCTCCTCCCCCTCCAGCAGGAGCCGCTTCTGCGGCTTCCCCATGGCGTTGCGCGGCACCGCCTCGATGAAACGGACCTCACGCGGACGCTTGTGGCCGGACAGGCGCGCCGCGACGAACTCGGTGAGCTCCGCCCCGGTGACACCCTCGGCCACCACGAACGCCACGATCCGCTGCCCCAGATCGGCATCCGGGACACCCACCACCGCCGCCTCCCGCACCCGCGGATGGTCAAGGAGCGCGTTCTCCACCTCGCCCGCCCCGATGCGGTACCCACCGGACTTGATCATGTCGGTGGAGGCACGCCCCACGATCCGGTGCACACCCTTCCCGTCGACGGCCGCGATGTCCCCCGTACGGAACCAGCCGTCCTCCGTGTACGCGGCGGCCGTCGCCTCCGGACGGCCCAGATATCCCGAGAACAGCGTCGGCCCCTTCACCTGGAGCTCACCGATCTCCGCGCCCGCCTCGGCCACGACCCGCGTGGCGACACCCTCCAGAGCGGTACCCACCGTGCCGGGAGCCACTTCACCACCCGCCCGCCCACTGACAGTGATCAGCGTCTCGGTCATCCCGTACCGCTCCACCACCCGGTGCCCGGTCAGCCGCTCCAGATCGCGGAAGACCGGAGTCGGCAGCGCCGCACTCCCCGACACCAGCAACCGGGATCCCGACAAGGCCGTTGCCGCCCCCGGCACAGCCGCGATCCGTGACCACACGGTGGGCACGCCGAAGAACAGACTGCCGCCCGCCGACGCGGCCGCCGCGTACGCCTCCGGCGTCGGCCGGCCCGTATGCACCAGGCGACTCCCCGTCCGCAGAGCCCCCAGCACGCCCAACACCAGCCCGTGGACGTGGAACAACGGCAGCCCGTGCACCAGAACGTCCTGCGGACCCCACTCCCACGCCGCCGCCAGCGCGTCCAGGTCCGCGGCGATCGCACCCCTGCTCAGCACCACGCCCTTGGGCACACCCGTGGTGCCCGACGTGTACAGGATCAATGCCGGATCCCCCGGCCCCGGCCCCGGCCCCGGCACAGCCCGCGCATCCATCCCCGACGGTACGGGCCCGGGCGCCGGCGCACGGCGGGCGAAGTCCACCTCCAGCAGCCGGGCACCCGAATCCCGCAGGATATGACCACGCTCCACCGGCCCCGCGTCGGGCGGCACCGGTACACACGGCACCCCGGCCAGGAGGCCGCCCACCACAGCCGCCACCGTCTCCAGCGAAGCCGTCGCGGTCACCGCGAACGCCGGAACCGGCCCCCACCCCGCGAGATCGGCGGCCACCGCCCCGGCCGCACCCAGGACATCCTCGTACGACGCGGCACGCCCCGCGACCGACACCGCGTCCCCGCGGTCCCCGAACTCCCCGGTCAGAGCAGTCAGCACGACAACACTCCCCAATCAGCAACAGCAGGAAGACACAACCCCACCCAACCACAGGGCCACACACACCACTCCACCCTTATGATCAACCAGACTCGGCGCCACACCACCGGCATCACCGCCCGGCGCCGCAGCATCCGGCACCGCACCGCACCGCTCGACCTGGGCCGGCCCGGCACGTACGACCTGCCGGCCGCGCACCGCACGGGTACGACCCGCACGGCAGCGCATGGCACCGCACGGCGCAACCCGGCCCCACCCCGGGCCCGGAACGACCCGCCGACCCCGGCACCGCACCGCACCGCACCGAAGCACACGGCACCGCGCTTGGCACGACCCAGCACGCACCGCCCCTGTCCGGCCGTCCGACGCGGCGGGCGGGCGCCTGGCGGAACCCCAGAGAGAGGAACCACGTGGAAACCGCACGAACCGCAACCCTCATCGCCGCGACCCTCACCGCCGGACTCATCAGCGGCCTCTTCTTCGCGTTCACCGTCGCCGTCATGCCCGGCCTCGCCCGGGGCACCGACAAGACCCTCATCGAGACGATGCAGAACGTCAACAAAGCGATCCTCAACGGCTGGTTCCTACTCGCCTACCTCGGCGCACCCCTCCTCATCGCCACCACCCTCGTCCTCCACGGCACCGACCCCGACGCCCGCGACACCCTCCTCCCGCTGGCCGTCGCACTCGCGACCTACCTCGCCACCATGGCCATCACCGCCCGCATCAACATCCCCCTCAACAACGCCCTCGAAGAAGCCGGACCCCCGGAACACGCCGACACCACCACCGCCCACACCACCCGCAGCAGCTACGAAACCCCCTGGAACAAGGCGAACACCTGGCGAACCGTCCTCACCACCGTCAGCCTCGTCCTCCTCGCCTACACCCTCACCCTCCACTGACACCCACCGGCACCGGCACCGGCACCGGCACCGGCACGACCGCCTACGGCCGCTCGAAGAGCTGCACCACCCCGCCGATCGAGAAGCACAGCGCACCGGTCAGCGTCGCCCAGTTGGCGATGTCGGTGTTGACCAGGCTTCCGGTGGCGGGGCGGGTGAAGGCCGCCAGCGCCGAGACCATGAACAGGATCGAACCGAACTGGTTCACCGCCACGACCCACCACCCGAGACTGCGGGAGCGGATGCACGGCCAGGGCCGGTGGCAGATCTCGGCGAACGCCAGGTGCCCCGACATCAGGAACAGCACGCACCCGATCACGTCAGGAGTCCAGATCAGCCGGTTGACCTGGCGGACGCTGAGGCCCTCCAGAAAGGAGTCCAGCAGATTGACCCCGAACACGAGCGTCCCGGTGAACAGGACGAACGTACTCAGCCAGTCCAGCCGCATCGGCTCGTACCCCCACCACCTCCAGCGGGCCGTGCCCAGGAAACCGCCATCCGGGGCGTGCCGGGGCCCGTTCAGCACCTGCAGTACCGAGACATAGCCCCCGGTACTGAAGAACAGGCCCCCTACGAGGTACACCCACGCGCTGACGAGCGGATCCCCCGTACCGAACTGCGAGACCCCGGCGCCGACGGCGAACAACGCCCCGCCGATGACGAACGCGACGGAAGCGACGACGTTGAGCGTGCGCAGTCGGCGTAACGCCCCGGGATCGGCGGTCGAGACCTGGCCGACCGTGTCCCCCGGCCCCCGGACCGACAGCGTGCCGCGCTTGCGCGCCGGCCGCGAATCCCAGACCACCGTCTCCCCCTCGGGACGCCGCCAGGTGCGCCGGGTGATGAACGGTCCCGCGCCTTCGACGCTCTCCAGAGGCTGTCCCACGATCTGAGACTAGTGCCGAGGGCTATACCCGCCCGTCAGCGAAACGAACGCACACCCGCGACGGCCCCGGGTGAGCAAGGAGAACATCGCGCCGTGCCGTGACCCGGGTGGTGGAACCCCGGGTGCCGGACTGCTGGTGGAGACGCACAGTGGGTGCTCAGGACGATACGACCGCCCGGAACGGAAGTGCGGCGAATGGCCTCAGGCACCCCCGACCACGTGATCGTGCTCTTCGGCGCTACGGGAGACCTGGCCCGCCGCAAGCTGCTGCCCGGCCTGTTCCATCTCGCCATGGCGGGGCTGATGCCCCGGCGCTACCGCATCGTCGGCTCCGCCCCGGCGGTCGAGGCCCTGAGCGATGAGGCTTTCCGCGCCCACGCACGGCAGGCGGTGGCTGAGTTCGGCCGTTCGCGCCCCGAGGGCCCCGTATGGCAGGAGTTCGAGTCCGCCCTGTCCTTCGGCTCGGCCGACCCGGAGGCCCCGGAGCCGCTGGTGGCGGCGGTGCGCGCGGCCGAGCAGGCCGTCGGTGGCGCTCCGCGACGGCTCTTCCACCTCGCCGTTCCGCCCGTCGCCTTCACCTCGATGGTCGAACTCCTCGGCGCCACGGGCCTCGCCCAGGACGCCCGGGTCATCGTGGAGAAGCCCTTCGGCACCGACCTCGCGTCCGCCCGCGCGCTCAACAAGGCGATCCATGCCGTGTTCGACGAGTCCCGCGTGTTCCGCATCGACCACTTCCTCGGCAAGGAGGCGGTGGACAACATCCTCGCCCTCCGGTTCGCCAACGGCCTCTTCGAACCCCTCTGGAACCGCGAGCACATCAGCCATGTGCAGATCGACGTGCCCGAGCAGATCGACATCCAGGGCCGCGCGCACTTCTTCGAGGGCACCGGGACCTTCCGCGACATGATCGTCACTCATCTGTTCCAGCTGCTCGGGTTCGTCGCCATGGAGCCGCCGGTCGTCCTCGACGCACAGTCGCTCCGGGACGAGCAGGTCAAGGTCTTCCGCAGCATGCGGCCGCTGGACCCCGCCCACGCCGTCCGCGGACAATACACCGGCTACCGCGCCGAGCCGGGGGTCGATCCGGCCTCGGACACCGAGACGTTCGCCGCCCTGCGCGTCGAGATCGACAACTGGCGCTGGGCCGGTGTCCCCTTCCACCTGCGCTCGGGCAAGGCGCTGGCCGAGGGCCGGCACGTCGTGACCCTGGGACTGCGCGAGCCCGTCCTCGGGATGTTCCCCCTGAACGCGCGTGCCGCCATCGACGGCCGGGGAAATGAACTCGTCATCGACTTCGCCGATCCCGGCTCCATCACCGCCCGATTCCTCGTCAAGGAACCCGGCCCCACCATGCGGTTGGCGGAGGCCGACATGGTCTTCGGCTACCAGAGCTCCTTCACCGCCGACAACTCCCTGGAGGGCTACGAGCACCTCCTCCTGGAGGCCATGCTCGGCGACCAGTCCTTCTTCACGCGGTCCGACGGCATCGAACGCCTGTGGGAGATCTCGGCCCCGCTGCTCGACGCGCCCCCTCCTGTGGAACCGTACGCCCCCGGAAGCTGGGGGCCGGACAGCATCGACGCGCTGGTCTCCCCGCACCGCTGGCACCTTCCCGACCGCCACTGATGTGACGAGCGGCCGGTGGCTCCGGAACCTTCGGGTTGCGGCGACGGCCGGGCGCGCGGTGCGGTAGTACGGGCACACAGCGGGCCGGCTGGGTCGCACGTGGTGGGTCAGAGGGGCTGGAGCCGCCTGTGCAGGAGGCAGAACTCGTTGCCCTCCGGGTCGGCAAGGACGTGCCAGTTCTCGGTGCCGGTCTGGCCCACGTCGGCCGGCCTGGCGCCGAGGGCGAGGAGCCGCTCCAGCTCGGCGTCCTGGTCGCGGTCGGTGGGATTGACATCGATGTGCAGCCGGAGCTTCCCGGTCCGCGGGGTGCCTCCGGGGCTGAGGACGAGAGTGGGCTGCGGCCCACCGAAGCCGGCGTCGGGCGGCCCGATCTCGATGCTTCCGTCGTCCTCCCGGCCGAGTTCGACGTAGCCGAGGACCTCGCTCCAGAATGCGGCGAGCCGGTCGGGGTCGGCGGCGTCGATGACCAGCTCACTGATGCGGCATGCCATGCCCCTCAGTGTAGGGGGTGACCCGGGGTCCACCGTCAGCCAGTGTCCGTGCAGGCGGACAGCCTCGCCCCGCAGCGACAACATGACGGCGCGGGGCGAGGATCAGGACCGCGTCGCTACGCGGTCGGGGCGGCGGGGTGGAAGTTGATGCGCTCGCGCACCACGGGGAAGCCGGCCTTGGCGAAGTTCGCGGCCATGGGGAAGTTGCCCCGGTCCGTGGCTCCGGTGACGGCCTCGGCGCCGTGCTCCACCAGGAAGTGGGTGCACTCCGCGAGCAGGTCGTAGGCATAGCCGCGGCCGCGGTGTTCCGGGAGGACACCGATGAAGCCGATGGTCGGTCCGGAGGGGTTGTGCGCGGGGATGTGGATGCCTGCCAGGTCGCCCTCGGGTGTGCGGGCGATCTGCCACCACTCCCGCGGGGACGGGCACCAGTGGAAGAAGTCGAGCTCCTCCTGGGCGGCCTGGTCCAGGCCGCCCTCCGCTACGGCCTTCAGCGCATGGGCGTCGAGGGTCGCAGCATGGATCCGGCGCAGCGCGTCGAAGAAGACCGCGTCGTCGG
>NZ_JBSGZP010000301.1:0-8413 GCF_053611065.1 Streptomyces sp. NPDC054840 | reverse complement strand
CCCCCCGGACCGTTCCGCCACCCGCGGGGATTGAGGCAGCGGCATCCCCCGACCCGCCCGGTCAGGCGGCGGGCCGACCCACGCACCGCACATCGAATCGCCGGGTCCGGGGACCGGCCAGAGCGCACGGGCGGGCGCACGGCCACACGGGCGGAGCACGCGCTGACACGTGCGCCCCGGCGCCGGGCCCGGGGCGGACTGTGCAAACGGACAACAATCCCGCCATACGGAAGTAAGGGCCTTAACGCTTGGGAGGCGGGGAACTACGCTGGGTTTACGAAATGCCGGGCGCCTATGCCCCGGCGGCGTCTGCGTTCCGCGTGTGACGAGGGGTGGCGCATGTCCAGGGAGCTCCGCGAGCCCAATGAGAAGCTCGGCGCCGTCCTCGCCCTCGCGGGCATCAGCAACGCAGGGCTGGCCCGGCGGGTCAACGACCTCGGCGCGCAGCGCGGCCTGACGCTTCGGTACGACAAGACGTCGGTGGCCCGGTGGGTGTCCAAGGGGATGGTGCCCCAGGGCGCCGCCCCGCATCTGATCGCCGCCGCGATCGGCGCGAAGCTGGGCCGGCCGGTGCCGCTGCACGAGATCGGGCTGGCGGACGCGGACCCCGCGCCGGAGGTCGGGCTCGCCTTCCCGCGCGACGTGGGCGCGGCGGTGCGCTCCGCCACCGATCTCTATCGGCTCGACCTCGCCGGGCGCCGTGGCGGTGGCGGTATCTGGCAGTCGCTCGCGGGCTCGTTCTCGGTGGCGGCGTACGCGACGCCCGCCTCGCGCTGGCTGATATCTCCCGCCGACAGCTCGGTGGCGCGGGAGCCGGCGGGCAGCCGGGCTCCGCATCCCACGCCGGGCTCGCCGACGACCGCTACCCCGACGGCGACCGCTACCCCGTCGGCCGGCGACGCGGCGGCCGGCGCCCCGACGGCCGGCGGCACCTCCGCGGTGCTCGACCCCGCGGTGCTCGACCCCGGGGCGCTCGATCCCGCGGCGCGGCACTCCATGGTCCAGAGCCCCGTATCAGCGACCCCCTCGGCTCACGACGTACCGGCGCACGAGGCGACCGCCCCGGGTCCCCGGTGCTCCCCGGACGGCCGCACGACCGGCCCGATGACAGGTCTGGCAAGCCCGATGACGGGACCGGCGACAGGCCCGCCGTCCACCGTTGTGCCCGCCCAGCCGGAAACCGAAACGCCGCGCGACCACGGCCAGCGCGTGGGCCACAGCGATGTGTCGAAGCTGCGCGAGGCCGCCGAGGACGCGCGCCGCTGGGACTCCAAGTACGGCGGCGGGGACTGGCGTTCGTCGATGGTCCCCGAGTGCCTGCGGGTGGACGCGGCGCCGCTGCTGCTCGGGTCGTACACGGACGAGGTGGGCCGCGCCCTGTTCGGCGCGACCGCCGAACTGACCCGGCTTGCGGGGTGGATGGCCTTCGACACCGGTCAGCAGGAAGCGGCCCAGCGCTACTACATCCAGGCGCTCCGGCTCGCCCGCGCGGCCGCGGACGTACCGCTCGGCGGCTACGTGCTGGCCTCGATGTCGCTGCAGGCGACCTACCGGGACTTCCCCGACGAGGGGGTGGACCTCGCGCAGGCGGCCGTCGAGCGCAACCGGGGCCTCGCCACCGCCCGCACCATGAGCTTCTTCCGGCTGGTCGAGGCGCGGGCGCACGCGAAGGCGGGTGACTCGACGGCCGCCGGGGCGGCGCTGCGGGCGGCGGAGGGCTGGCTGGAGCGGTCCCGGGAGGGCGATCCGGATCCGACCTGGCTGGGTTTCTACTCGTACGACCGTTTCGCGGCAGATGCCGCAGAATGCTATCGGGACCTGAAACTGCCCCGGCAGGTACGGCGGTTCACCGAACAGGCCCTGTCGCGGCCCACCGAGGAGTACGTACGGTCGCACGGTCTGCGGCTGGTGGTGAGCGCGGTCGCCGAGCTGGAGTCGGGCAATCTCGACGCGGCCTGCGCGGCGGGCACCCGGGCGGTGGAAGTGGCGGGGAGGATCTCCTCGGCGCGGACGACCGAATACGTACGGGACCTGCTGCACCGCCTGGAACCGTACGGGGACGAGCCGCGTGTCGCGGAGCTGCGGGAGCGGGCCCGGCCGCTGTTGGTGGCGCCGGCGTAGGACCTGTCTTCCGGGGGCCGCGCGGTCGGGTTGTCGGTGCCGGGGTGCAGTATGCAGGGGTGGGAGGTGTCAGCGTGGGTGGCGGCGTGGACTGCGATGTGCTGGTGATCGGCGGCGGGATCGTCGGCCTGTCGACGGCGCATGCTTTGTCGCGCCTGGCTCCGGGGACCAGGGTCGTGGTCCTGGAGAAGGAGTCGGGTCCGGCCCGGCACCAGACGGGCCGCAACAGCGGGGTGATCCACAGCGGGATCTACTACCGCCCGGGTTCCCTGAAGGCGCGCTTCGCGGTGAGCGGGGCCGCCGAGATGGTCAAGTTCTGCGCGGAGCACGGCATCGCGCACGAGGTGACGGGCAAGCTGATCGTCGCCACGGAGCGGGAGGAGCTGCCGCGTCTGCACGCCCTGGTCCAGCGCGGCCGGGAGAACGGCATTCCGGTGCGCGAGCTCGGCCCGGCGCAGATCACGGAGTACGAACCGGAGGTGCGGGGGCTGGCGGCGATCCATGTCGGCAGCACCGGGATCGTCGACTACGGCCGGGTGAGCGCCCAGCTCGCGGAGTCCTCGGGCGCGGAGATCGTCTACGGCGGCGCCGTGGACCTGATCTCCCGGCGCCCGTCGGCCGTGGCCGTCCGCACCACGTCCGGCCTGGTCGTCAGGGCGCGGGTGCTGGTGAACTGCGCGGGCCTCCAGTGCGACCGGATCGCCCGCCTCGCCGGAGACGACCCGGGCATGCGGATCATCCCCTTCCGCGGCGAGTACTACGACCTGGCGCGGCCGGACCTGGTCCGGGGCCTGGTGTACCCGGTGCCCGACCCGGCGTTCCCCTTCCTCGGGGTGCACCTGACCCGGGGCATCGGCGGCGGCGTCCACGTCGGGCCCAATGCCGTACCCGCCCTGGCCCGCGAGGGCTACGCCTGGTCGACGGTGCGGCCCCAGGACATCGCGGACGAGCTCGCCTGGCCGGGATCCTGGCGGATGGCGGCCCGGCACTGGCGGTACGGGACGGGCGAGATCCACCGCTCGCTGTCGAAGCAGGCCTTCGCCCGGGCGGTACGGCGCCTGCTCCCGGCCGTCACCGCGGCCGACCTGCACCCCGCCGCGGCCGGGGTCCGCGCCCAGGCCGTGCTGCGCGACGGCACCCTGGTGGACGACTTCCTGATCCGCGACGCCCCGCGCACGGTCCACGTCCTCAACGCCCCCTCGCCCGCCGCGACCGCTTCCCTGCCGATCGGCCGGGAGATCGCCACCCGCGCCCTGCGGACCCTCGGCTCGGCCTGAGCACCGCTTCGCAGGGTGCGGGAGCCGATCGCGCGGCGGCTCCCGCACCCCCCGTCGTAGAATCAGCGCATTGTGTCTGAGTCCCTGAACCCCCAGTCGCCCCGCCTCCCGGACGCCGCGCCGGAGACGAACTCGTACGTGCCGCCCAAGTGGCGCACCGAGCCCCGCTTCCCCGACGGGCCCGCGCCGGACCCGGCCGGCTCGCACCACGAGCGGCGGATCCGGAGCTTCCAGCCCCGGCGCAGCCGGGTCACCACCGGCCAGGGCGAGGCCCTGAAGCGTCTGTGGGGCACCTGGGGCCTGGACATCGACGGCCATGAGGTCATCGACCTCGAAACGCTCTTCGGCGGGCTCCCCGTGGTCCTGGAGATCGGCTTCGGCATGGGCGAGGCCACGGCCCAGATGGCCGCCGAGGACCCCGGCACCGGGATCCTCGCCGCCGACGTGCACACCCCCGGGCAGGGCAACCTGCTCGCCCTCGCCGAGCGCGGCGGGCTCAGCAACATCCGGGTCGCCAACGGCGACGCCATCATCCTGCTCCGCGAGATGCTGCCGCCCGACTCGCTGGCCGGTATCCGCGTGTACTTCCCGGACCCGTGGCCCAAGGCCCGCCACCACAAGCGCCGGCTGATCCAGCCCGACTTCCTCACGCTGGCCGCCACCCGCCTGGCGCCCGGGGCGGTCCTGCACTGCGCGACCGACTGGGAGCCGTACGCCGAGCAGATGCTCGAAGTGCTCACCGCGCACCCGGACTTCGAGAACACGCAGCCAGACGGCGGTTTCTCCCCGCGCCCCGCCTTCCGGCCGCTGACCCGCTTCGAGGGCCAGGGCCTCGACAAGGGCCACCTCGTACACGACTTGCTCTTCCGTCGCACGGAGAACTGACAAGGTCACTGCGCGTGTCAGACCGGCTCGCTAGGGTCATGGTGTGTACCGAGCGCTCCACCTCGTACTCCCACGTCCGTCCGGCACGGTCCGCACCTGCGTGCTCCTCGCCCTGCTCGCCGCGACCGGGATCGCCATCCTCGAACTCGTGCGGGAACAGACCGGCACCCCCGGCTTCTTCGTCGGTCTCGGTCTGGCCCTGCTGCCGGTGGCGCCGCTCATGGCGGCGTTCCGGTGGCTGGGCCGGGCCGCGCCCGCACCCTGGTCGCAGCTGCTGTTCTGCTTCGGCTGGGGGGCCTGCACCGCGGCCCTGATCGCGATACTGGCCAACAACTTCGCCACCGAGTGGATAGCCGCGGCCACCACCGACGCGTCCGCCGCCGACCACCTCGGCTCGGTGGCCATCGCCCCGGTGGTGGAGGAGAGCGCCAAGGCGGCCGCGCTGCTGCTGGTGTTCACGTTCCGGAGACGCCATTTCACCGGCCCGGCCGACGGGTTCGTGGTGGCCGGCTTCACGGCCACCGGGTTCGCCTTCACCGAGAACATCCTCTACCTCGGCAACGCCTTCGTGGAGGATCTGGCCGACCGCAGCGGCGCGCTGGAATCGGTGACGGCGGCGACCTTCTTCGTACGGATAGTGCTGTCGCCGTTCGCGCACCCGCTGTTCACCGTGCTCACCGGGCTGGGCTTCGGGGTGGCCGCCGTCAGTGCCCGCCGCACGGGCCGGATCTGCCTGCCGCTGCTCGGCCTGGCGCTGGCCATGGGCATGCACGCGCTGTGGAACGGTTCCTCACAGTTCGGGGAGCACGGGTTCTACGTGGTCTACAGCTGCGTGATGGTCCCGGTGTTCGGACTGCTCGTGTGGCTGGCGGTGCGGATACGGCGCGACCGGCTGCGCGCCGTCGAGGGCGAGCTCGCGCTGTACGCGGCCGCGGGCTGGCTCGGCCGGGCCGAAGTCCCGGCCCTGGCTTCCATGCCGGCCCGCTCACTCGCCCGCTCCCTGGCCCGGCACAGCGGGGGCCGGGCGGCCGGACGCACGGTCGCCCACTACCAGGCGGACGCGGCGGCACTGGCCCTGCTCCGGCACCGGGCACGGCGCGGCGGCCCCGTGCGGGAACGGGATTTCGCGGGCCGGGAGCGGGAGTTGCTGCACCGGCTCTGGCAGTCCCGGGCGACGGCGGGTCCCGCACTGGCCCGGGCGGCGGTCATGGAGGAGCTGATCGCGCCGTGGTTCGACCCGCTGGACCCGGCGGCCGCACGGACGGGCCTGCCCGGGCCACGCCGGACGGACCACGACCGCGGCTCGCCTGACCCGACCCCGAGCCCGGCAGCGGACCCGGCAGCGGACCCGGCAGCGGGCCCGGACCACGAGCCCGGCACCGCCACCGGCACCGGGATCAGTCCCGGACCCGGATCCGGCTCTCAGACGGTGAGGCCCTTGGAGTTCAGCCATGCCAGCGGGTCCAGCGTCGATCCGCCCTTGCGTACTTCCAGGTGGAGATGAGCTCCGGTGACGTTGCCGGTGGCGCCGACGCGGCCGATGGTCTCACCGGCACCGACCGTGCCGGAGGTCACCGACATCGAGGAGAGGTGGCAGTACCAGATCTCCGTGCCGTCCGGTAGCTCCAGCACGATCCGGTAGCCGTACGCGCCGGACCAGCCGGCCGAGGTGATCTTTCCGGCAGCCACGGCCTTGGCCGGGGTCCCGGTCGGGGCCGCGAAGTCGAGGCCGGTGTGGTAGCCGGAGGACCACATGGAGCCGGAGTCGCCGTAGTGCGAGGTGAGGGTGTAGGCGGAGGTCGGCAGGGAGTAGCCGACGGCCGGCGCGGCGAGGCGCTCCTGCTCGGCCTTGGCCGCCGCCGCCGCCTCCGCCTCCGCCGCGGCCTTCGCCTCGGCCTCCTCCTTGGCCTTCGCCTCGGCCTGCGTCTTGGCCTCCTCGGCGGCCCTGCGGGCCTCCTCCAGCTTCTGCTTGGCCTCCTGCGCGGCTGCCTGCTGCGCGGCCTGCTCGGCCTCTTCCCGGATCTTCGCCTCGGCGGCGTCCTGCTGGGCCTCGGCCTGCTGGAGGATGCGGTTGCGCAACACCTCACCCGCGTCCGCGCCCTGGGCGGACTGCTGCGCGATGATGCCCGTCCGCTCGCCGGTCGCGGCCGCCGATCCGGAACCGCCGTCCTCCTGGTGGGCCTTGTTCCCGGTCATCATGTCGGGCAGGTCCGGCAGTGATATCGCGACCTGGGGCCGGTCCTGCGCGGTGGCGATGCCGCCGGCGCCGACCGCCGCGATGACGCCGACGCCGAGCACGGTGGAGCTGCGGGCAAGTCCTCCGCGCGCCTTGGCGACCCGGTGCTTGCCGCGGACCGGGCGCACCGAATCCTCGGTGGGATTCCACTCGCCCCAGGCGCCCGCGGTGGGCGGCTCCTGGATCTCGGTGCCGTCAGGGGCAGGCAAGTTGGAGGCCACCGGGGCACACTCCTCATCGACGCGCAGGGACGCGCGCGCGCACGGTGCCGTCTCTTGCGACGGCTGGGACGACCGCGCTGCGTTATGGAAAGGTAATAGACGTAGGGGAGTGATTCCAAGCTTCTCCGCTTGATCGTTCTCACCAATCAGCCACGCATTGACTGGCTTTGGCCACACCTTTCCCCAACAAAGCCATCCCAATAGGGGCAAAAATCAAGCGACTCCCCTACCTCTTCAGCCACACGGCTGAAATGACGAACCGTCAATATCTTGGCAGAGAGCATTCAGTCAATTACCGAAGGTCACATCACGTCGCCGCGAGGCACCACCCGCACGGTCCGCCGCCGCTCCGGCTCCCGTTCCCCGGGCCGGCCCACCGCCAGCAGCGCCATGTCGTCCGTGGCCCCGCCGCCCGTATGGCGACGCACGTCGCTGCTGAGAGCGCTGAGCAGCGCCTGCGGCCCGGGGAAGATCCGCCCGCGCAGCCGGGCTGCCGGATCGTAGAAGTCACCGGCACCGTCCCGGGCCTCGGTCAGCCCGTCCGTGTAGAGCAGGAGAGTGGTCCCCGCCGGGAAGGCCCACTCCTGCACCAGGTCCGGCCAGCCGCCCAGCTCCGCCATGCCGAGCGGCAGGGCGGGCTCCGCCGGGGCGAGGACCGCCAGCTCACCGTTCCCGTGCAGCAGCAGCGGCTCGGGGTGGCCCCGGTTGAGCAGGCGCAGCGCGTGCGCGCCCGGCGGGATCTCCCCGAGCACGCACGTCGTGAACCCCTCCACCGCGTCCAGGCTGTCGCGCCGCGTGCCCTCGCGGGCCAGCGCCCGCTCCAGCCGCCGCGCCAGCGCCTCCAGCGTGGGCTCGGTGTCCGCCGCCTCCCGGAACGCCCCGAGGACGACAGCGACGGCCTCGACCGCGCCCAGCCCCTTGCCCCGTACGTCGCCCACCGCCAGCCGCACCCCGTACGGGGTCTCCTGGACCGCGTACAGATCGCCGCCGATGAAGGCGTCCGCCTGCGCGGCCTCGTACCAGGCGGAGACGTGCAGCCCCCCGATGCGGTCGGCGGGCTTCGGCAGTACCGCCCGCTGCGCGGCCTCGGCGATCCCGCGCGCCGAGGCGAGCCGCTCACCGCTGCGCCGCACCATCCGGTTGATCAGGAGCGCCAGCGCGGCGACGGTCAGTACGGTCACCAGCTCGGTCAGCGCCTCGACCTTCCAGCTCGTGCCGCGCAGGAGGTGCAGCAACAACACCGCGAACACGGCCAGGCCGCCGGTCAGGGCCGTGGCCCAGAGAGTGAACAGCGGGGCGGCGATCAGCGGGGCCGCGGTGAAGAACGGAGACCCTGTGAAACCGGGCGGCGTCAGCACGTCGAAGACCGTCCCGAGGGCGATGAGCACGCCCGGCAGCACCCGGACCACGCGACGGGTCACACCGTTCCCGCTGCCGTTCCCGCCCCGGCGCCCAGCGCCGTTGCCCTGTCGGCCCAGCCCCACCACGCCGCACTCCCGCCGCCCGGTCCGTCGCACGGGTCCGGGCCCGCTGCCTGATCGCCCCTCAAGGCTGGCGGCAAGGGCATCCGTACAGCGACCTGACGGCGGCCGGACGGGTGACGAGGCAGGAGAAGGCGTGAGAAGGCGTGAGAAGAGGACCGGCGGGGCCGGAGTACGACGAAGGCCCGGTTC
>NZ_JBSGZP010000300.1:0-8478 GCF_053611065.1 Streptomyces sp. NPDC054840 | reverse complement strand
GCCGGTTCACCCCTTCAGCCGCCGCGCCGTGATCAAGGCGACCGGCGCCGCGGCCATGGCCACGGCTGCCGGCCCCGTCCTCGGCTTCGCCTCCGCCGCGGCGGAGACATCCCCGGTCAGGTCCGACCTCGGAGTGTCGACGTTCCCGTTCGACCTGGGTCAGGTCCGGCTCACCAGCAGCCGATGGCTCGACAATCAGAACCGCACCCTGGCCTACCTCCGCTTCGTCGACGTCGACCGCCTGCTGTACAACTTCCGCGCCAACCACCGGCTCTCCACCAACGCCGCGGCCCCGACCGGAGGCTTGTACGACCCGGCGTTCCCCTTCCGCACGCACGTGCAGGGCCACTTCCTCACGGCGTGGGCCCAGGCCTACGCCGCACTCGGGGACACCACCTGCCGCGACAAGGCCGACCACATGTGGCCGAACTCGCCAAGTGCCAGACCAACAACGCCACCGCGGGCTTCGCCGCCGGCTACCTCTCGGGCTTCCCCGAGTCCGACTTCACCAGCCTCCAAGCAGGCACGCTGAACAACGGCAACGTCCCGTACTACTGCATCCACAAGGCCATGGCCGGTGTGCTCGACGTGTGGCGCCTCATCGGCAACACACCGCCCCGCGACGTGCTCCTCGCGCTCGCCGGCTGGGTCGACCGACGCACCGCCGCGCTCAGCCCGAGCAGGATGCAATCATCGTTGAACGTCGAGTTCGGCGGCATGAACGAGGTGCTGGCCGACATCTACCAACAGACCGGCACGCGCGCTGGCTGACCACCGCCCAACGCTTTGACCATGCTGCGGTGTTCGACCCACTCGCCGCGAACCTGGACCAGCTGGGCGGCCTGCACGCCAACACGCAAGTGCCCAAGTGGATCGGAGCCCTCAACCGAGTGCGGCGGACCGCCTCACAGAGCCGTGGGCCACTGGGGCGGTCAGCCCGGGCCCGGCGGTGCCAGCTCAATGGCGGGTGGCGGGACCCACGCTGCGACGCAGCACCATCTCCGGCGAGATCCGCACATGGGGGCGGGTGTGCGCGACGCCCTCCAACTCCTCGACGAGCAGTTCCAGGGCCCGGCGGCCGAGCTCACCGAAGTCCTGCCGCACGGTGGTCAGGGGCGGGGTGAAGTAGGCCGCCTCGGGAATGTCGTCGAAGCCGACCACGCTGATGTCGCCCGGGATCGAGCGGCCGGCCTCGTGCAGGGCGCGCAGCAGGCCGAGCGCCATGTGGTCGTTGGCGCAGAAGACGGCGGTGACGTCGCCCAGTTCGGAGATCCGCAAGCCCGCCTGGTAACCGGCGCGCGCGCTCCAGTCGCCGCGCTCGACATGCGGCACGGGGGCTCCGGCAGCCTCCAGCGCGCCGCGCCAGCCCTCCTGGCGGTCCTGGCTCTCCAGCCAGCCGGCCGGGCCGGCCAGGTGGTGCACGGTGCGGTGGCCCAGATCGAGCAGGTGCCTGGTGGCCGCTTCGGCGCCGGAGCGATTGTCCACCGAGACCATGGGCACCCGCGACTGGCTGCCCGATCCGACCGCGACGACCGGAACGGAGCTGGAGAGCCTGGCCACCGCACTGACGGCGGAGATCTGGGGCGCGATCACGGCAACGCCTTCCACGCCCTGGTCGCGCAGCCGGTCGACAGCCTCCTGAACCGAGCGGCCGTCCAGGGAGCGCAGACTTGTCACGCTGACGGAATACCCCGCACTGCGCGCAGCCTGCTCGATGCCGTCCAGCATCGAGGCGGGACCGTACAGGGTCGATTGGAAGCTGACCACGCCGAGGGTTTGCGAGCGGCGGGTGACCAGGGCGCGGGCAGCGGAGTTGGGCCGGTAGTCCAGCTCCCGGATCGCTGCGAGCACCCGCTCCCGGGTGCCGGGCCGCACGTGCGGGGCGCCGTTGAGCACCCGGGACACCGTCTGGTGGGACACGCCGGCCAATTTCGCCACGTCCGCCATCACTGGGTGGCGCTGCTCGGTCCCGGCGCTGTCGGTTCCCACTCGCACTTCCCTCCTCGACTCCGGGCTACGGTACGCTACCGGCCCTCGGCGAAGGCCATGTGAGCGTCAACGGACAAGGGCATGCGGCGGGGCCACCACCATCCGGGCGTGCGGCGTGCGACGTGCGGATCCTCAGGACCGGGATCCGGACCACTGGCGGGACCAACGCCTACCCGAAGCCGCAGAGGCCGCAGAGGCCGCTTGCGGTCAGCGTGCCCGGACGCGCCCGACGTGCAGGTGCCCCGCCAGAGGAAGCCGATCGCCTGCGGAATTGTTAATCCACCGGTGATCCGAACAGACCCTTGACGGCACTCTTGTGAGCGTTAACACTCAGGTATCGCCGGGCCGGAGCCGCTGCCACCCCGACTTCGCACGACGCGAGGAAACGACTCCCGGCCGGCCCCGCTCGACCGCTTCCGGTTCTCCCAGCCGGGTCGCACTGTGCCGGTCGCGGAACATCACTGGAGGAACTGTGGGGAAGTTTTCAGCGGGCCTTGTCACCGTGGGTCTGACGCTCTCGCTGGCAGCCTGCGGCCAGAGCGCCAACGGAGCGGGCGATGGCGGGGCCGGCGGGGATGCCAAAGGCGCCCTCATCGGCATCGCGATGCCGACCAAGTCGTCGGAGCGCTGGATCAACGACGGCAACAACATGGTCAAGGAGTTCCAGGCCAAGGGCTACAAGACCGACCTCCAGTACGGCGACAACGTCGTGGAGAACCAGGTCTCCCAGGTGGAGAACATGATCACCAAGGGGGCCAAGCTGCTGGTGATCGCCGCCATCGACGGTTCCTCGCTCACCAACGTGCTGCAGAAGGCCGCCGACGCCCACGTCCCCGTCATCTCCTACGACCGGCTGATCCGCGGCACCGGGAACGTCGACTACTACGCGACCTTCGACAACCACAAGGTCGGCGTCCTCCAGGGCAGCTACATCGTCGACAAGCTCGGTCTCAAGGACGGCAAGGGCCCGTTCAACATCGAGCTGTTCGCCGGCTCACCGGACGACAACAACGCCACGTTCGTCTTCGACGGTGCGATGAGCGTCCTCAAGCCGTACATCGACGACAAGAAGCTGGTCGTGCAGAGCGGCCAGACCTCCTTCAACCAGATCGCCACACTGCGCTGGGACGGCGGTCTCGCCCAGTCCCGGATGGACAACCTGCTGAGCAAGTCGTACACCGCCGCCCCCGTCGACGCCGTGCTCTCGCCGTACGACGGCATCTCGATCGGCATCATCTCCTCGCTCAAGGGCGTCGGCTACGGCGCCGGCCGGCCACTGCCCGTCGTCACGGGCCAGGACGGCGAGCTGGCCTCGGTGAAGTCGATCATCGCGGGCGAGCAGACCCAGACCGTCTACAAGGACACCCGCCAACTGGCCAAGGCCGCAGTCCAGATGGGCGACGCACTACTGACCGGCGGCAAGCCCGAGGTCAACGACACCACCCAGTACGACAACGGCGTCAAGACCGTACCGGCGCAGCTGCTCCAGCCGGTCAGCGTCGACAAGGAGAACTACCAGAAGGTCCTGGTGGACAGCGGCCAGTACACCGCGGACCAGCTCAAGTAGCCCCGGAGCCCGGCCGACGGGTCCGGCGACGCCGAACCGGCGGTGCGGCGCCCGGGAGACCGCCCGGCACCGCACCGCCCCGACGATACGGATGCACAACCATGGCCCGACCCGTTCTTGAGATGCGGTCGATCAGCAAGACGTTTCCCGGTGTCAAGGCCCTCTCCGAGGTCAACCTCACCGTCGCCGCGGGTGAGGTGCACGCCGTCTGCGGTGAGAACGGCGCCGGCAAGTCCACGCTGATGAAGGTACTCAGCGGGGTCCACCCTCACGGCAGCTACCAGGGCGAGATCTACTTCGAGGGGGATCCCTGCCGGTTCCGGGACATCCGGGCCAGCGAGCAGCGCGGCATCGTGATCATCCACCAGGAACTCGCGCTGGTGCCCTACCTGTCCATTGCCGAGAACATCTTCCTCGGCAACGAGCACGCCACCCGGGGCGTCATCAGCTGGCACCGGACGCTGACCCACGCCGCCGCACTGATCCGGCAGGTCGGACTCGACGAGAGCCCGCACACGAGGATCGCCGATCTCGGCGTGGGCAAACAGCAGTTGGTCGAGATCGCCAAGGCGCTCGCCAAGAAGGTCAAGCTGCTCATCCTGGACGAGCCGACAGCCGCCCTGAACGACGAGGACAGCCGCAAGCTGCTCGACCTGATCCTCGGACTCAAGGCTCAGGGCATCTCCTGCATCCTCATCTCGCACAAGCTCAATGAGATCGCCCGGGTCGCCGACGCCGTCACCATCCTGCGCGAAGGGCGGACCATCGAGACCATCGCGATCGGTTCCGAGGGCATCTCTGAGGAGCGGATCATCCGCGGCATGGTCGGCCGCGACCTGGAACACCGCTACCCCGAGCGCACTCCGGAGATCGGCGAGGTCGCCTTCGAAATCGAGGACTGGAGCGTCCAGCACCCGATCGACCACCGGCGGAACGTGGTCGACGGCGCCTCGCTGCACGTCCGTCGAGGCGAGATCGTCGGCATAGCCGGCCTCATGGGCGCCGGCCGCACCGAACTGGCCATGAGCGTCTTCGGCCGCTCGTACGGACGGTGGACCGGAGGCCGGGTGCGGCTGCACGGCCGGGAGATCCGTACCCGGACGGTGCCGGAGGCGATCGGGCACGGCATCGCGTACGTGACCGAGGACCGCAAGCAGCTCGGCCTCAACCTCAACGAGGACATCAGCCGGAACATCTCGCTCAGCTCCCTCGGCAAGGTCGCCCGGCGAGGCTGGGTCGACCGGCACGAGGAGGCCCGGATCGCCGAATCGTTCCGGCGGACCATGAACATCAAGGCCCCCTCGGTGTTCGCGGAGACCGGCAAGCTCAGCGGCGGCAACCAGCAGAAGGTCGTCCTCAGCAAGTGGATCTTCGCCGAGCCGAAGGTGCTGATCCTCGACGAACCCACCCGGGGCATCGACATCGGCGCCAAGGCGGAGATCTACACCGTCATCGCCGAACTCGCCGCCCAGGGCAAGACGGTACTCGTCATCTCCTCCGAACTCCCCGAACTCCTGGGCCTGTGCGACCGGATCTACGCCATGGCCGAAGGCCGGATCACCGGTGAGGTGACCCGCGCGGACGCCACCCAGGAATCCCTCATGCGGCTCATGACCATGAGCGCGGCATACCCCGACAAGCAGGTGTGAGGCATGGCCCAGACCGAGACCACCCCACAGACCACGCCCGCCACACCGGATACCGGCCAACGACCGTCTGCCAATGCCGTACTGGCCCGAGCGCTGCGCGGGAACCTACGCCAGTACGGGATGCTGGTCGCGCTGGCGCTGATCGTGCTGCTGTTCCAGATCTGGACGGGCGGCATCCTGCTCCAGCCGCTCAACATCACCAATCTGATCCAGCAGAACGGCTACATCCTCATCCTGGCCATCGGCATGATGATCGTCATCATCGCCGGGCACATCGACCTGTCGGTCGGCTCGCTCGCCGCCTTCGTCGGGGCGGCCGCGGCGGTGATGATGGTCAAGCACCAGGTGCCGTGGCCCGTGGCGCTGGTGGCCGCGCTGCTGATCGGGGCCCTCGCCGGAGCCTGGCAGGGGTTCTGGATCGCCTATCTCGGGATCCCCTCGTTCATCGTCACTCTGGCCGGCATGCTGCTGTTCCGCGGGGGGACCCAGATCCTCCTGCAGGGCCAGTCGGTGGCGCCGTTCCCCAAGGGCTTCCAGAACATCAGCAGCGGCTTCCTCCCCGCGGTCGGCCCCCACACCAACTACCACAACCTCACCCTGCTGCTGGGCCTCGTGGTGTTGGCCGTCGCGATCCTGCAGGAGGTCCGCGGACGCCGGCGGGCCGCCTCGTACGGGCTGGAACCGCTCTCGGCCGGGCTGTTCCTGGTCAAGCTGGGCGCGATCACCGCGGCCGTGGTGGCCTTCACGCTGCTGCTGGCCAGCTACCACGGGGTGCCCGTCGTTCTGCTGATCCTCGGTGTCCTGCTGGTCGGCTTCGGATACGTGATGCGCAACTCGATCCTCGGCCGGCACACCTACGCCATCGGCGGCAACGAGGCGGCGGCGAGGCTGTCCGGGGTGAAGAGCAAGCGGGTCGTCTTCCTGGCCTTCGTGAACATGGGCGTCCTGGCGGCTCTGGCCGGGCTGGTCTTCGCCGCGCGGCTCAACGCCGGTACGCCGCAGGCCGGCATCAACTTCGAGTTGGAGGCGATCGCCGCCGCATTCATCGGCGGCGCCTCCGCGAGCGGCGGTGTGGGAACCGTCCTCGGTGCGCTCACCGGCGGTCTGGTGCTGGGCGTGCTGAACAACGGCATGTCGCTGGTCGGCGTGGGTACCGACTACCAGCAGGTGATCAAGGGCCTGGTACTGCTGGCGGCCGTCGGCTTCGACGTCTACAACAAGCGCAAGGCCGGAGCCTGACCTTGCCCTCGCCCCTCCTCGGCTCGGCGCCGCTGCCGCCGCCCGCACGAGGAGGGGCGCCCCGCCTACCGGGACCCCGGCACCTGCGGCTGCGCTCGCACGTCGACGATCCGCTCGAAGAAGAACTCGTGCTTGAGGAAGGAGACGTCGTATTCGTGACCCGGGTACGGCGGGATCAGCTGAGCGCCCTGGATCAGCCGCCGGCCCGCCCGGAGTCCAGCGCCGAGGTGGCCACATACAGGACCAGCACCGGCGACGCGGCACCTTCCGCCCCCACGGGAAGGATCGCTCAGGTCGTCATGCCTGTGCCTCCTTGGGCCGATTGGAGACCCTGGTCACCCAGTGGTCGAGGTCGAGGCCGTCGTCGCCGGTCAGCACCCGCCACACCAGGATGCGGTTGTACCGCTCCAGCCGGCCGGTCGCCGCCTCGTACCACGGGAACATCGAGTCCAGCTCCGCGGCCACCTGCGGGTCGTCGAGATCGGAGGTGTTCCACAGGCGCTGTTGCCCTGGGATTGAAACGGATCTTGAACATGTAGCGCATCACGTCGCTGTCGTTGCGCCGGCCTCCGTGCCAGAGGCCGTGGTGCAGAAACACCACCGTCCCGGCCGGGCAGACCAGCCGGTCCTGGCCGCGCAGGTTCTGGCAGCGGCCGGTGTCGGACTCGTTGATCCATCGGAGGTGGCTGCCCGGCACGCTGAGCGTTCCGCCCATCTCCAGCGTCACCGCCTGCGGAAAGTACATCAACTGCACGTCGAAGGCGTCCGGCCGGACGTCGATGATGGCATCCCCGTGCAGCGGCTGCGCGTCGCCGCCGTGGGGCTCGCGGATGTGCACGAAGTGGTGGTCCACCCACGGCTCCGGCCCACGAGACTGTGCAGGGCCCCTGCCACCTGCGGAAGCTCCAGCAGCCCACGGACGAAGGATACCTCCGGCACCGGACCATGCACACGGCCCTCGCCCACCGTGACGAGCCTCCGGCTCTCGCCGCCGTCGGCATCGGCGTGCACGGGCCCGCCGGCCAAGTGGACGTGTTCTCACTGCCGGATCTCTGGCAGCTCCACCTGTACGACTACGAGGCCGATTTGACGGTGGACGGGACGGAGTACGCGATCCGCCCCGGCCGGTTCAGCCTCGTACCGCCCGGCGCCGAGGTCCGCTATCGCTACCGGGGCCGCTCCCCACACCTCTACGTCCACCTCCGCCTGGGCTCAGGTGGAACCCCCCGCAGCATTCCGGTGGTCCAGCACGCCGGCCCCGATCTAGCGCTGCTCACCGCCCAGTTGCGGCAGGCACTGGCCGCTTGTCCGAACACCCCGGCGCGGGCCGCGGCCGAGGTGTGGGCCGCCTTGTGGCGAGTCGCCCAGCTCGCCGCTCCGAGGAAGCGGAACACTCAGGCCGTTCATCCGGCGGTCGCAGCCTCCGTGGCCCTCATCGAGGCGCGGCTGGGGCGACCTCTGACGGTACCGGAGATCGAGGCGGCAGCCGGCGTCTCCCACAACCACCTGACGCGCCTCTTCCGCGCCGCGACGGGGGAGACGGTCGTCGGCTACATCCGGGCCCGGCGAATGGAACGCGCGCGCCACTTCCTGCAGGCCACCACGCTCTCCGTCGCCGCCGTCGCCGCCGTCGCCGCATCCGTCGGCATTCCCGACGTCAATGCGTTCAACAAGGCCTGTCGCCGCGCGTTCGGAGCTTCTCCGCGCGGCATCCGTGCCGCCCAGCCCGGTTCCCGGCACTCCCCCGCCCAGTGAGCGGACCGATACGCGACCCGGTTGCCCGGCCCGTGTCGGCAACCTTTTCGCATCCTGCGGCGACCAAGCAATGCATCTCGACTCGAATCTCCGAAGGACGGACATGCAGACTGCACGGCAGGCCGCGCGGCAGCGCAGGCGTAGACACAGGCTGATGACGGGAACGGCGGTGATGCTGACCGCGGCGGGCGCCCTCGTCTGCCTGGTGACGGCCCTGCTCCCCGGCCCCAAGGGCGAGGCGGGGGCCGTCGTGGCCGCCCCCCCCCCCCCCCCCGTGGA
>NZ_JBSGZP010000299.1:0-8501 GCF_053611065.1 Streptomyces sp. NPDC054840 | reverse complement strand
TCCACGACGACGGCACCGCCGGCTGGCGCTGGCACGAAGAGCCCTTCGACGCGGTGAACCCGTGACGACCTGGGTTCGCTGCTTCTGGGACGAGGAAGCCGTCTGGTTCAACTTCGAGCTGGACGCCGACGGCAATGTGATCCGGCAAGTCGCGTTGCAGGAGCCCGGAAGCAAGGCGCTGACCGCTGCCTCGCTGGTCGAGTGGCAAGAAGCCCAAAGAGACGGTCGGTCAGCTGAATACGAGAACGTCTACGGTCTGACCGCGGAACCACCCGTCTCCGAGTGGGAAGGGCACGACCCGCAGTCGTTGTCGGCCGATGAGTTCGAGACCGTTTGGTCAACCGCCCGCGGTGAGCTTCAGGACCGTCAGCGGCGCCCCTCTTCCTGACCCCGTCCACCACTGCGGCTTCCGACCAGGAAACTGCCATCTTCAATGCGAAACCGGCCGTCAAGCGTCTAGCCAACCTGACAAGGTCCTACTCAGGCGGCGTCCACCGTCGCCATGATCCATGAGACGCGTCAACCGCACCGCCCACGCGCCTTCGCGACGCCTCGTCACTCCCCCAGTAAGTCGCGATCGACCCTGTCACCCCGCAGGTCAACGGCCTCACCCCTGCAAGATCTAATGAGACGGACAGCGGGCCGAGGCTGCCCCGCCTGTGGTCGCTACTCGGGCGTCGTCTCTCAGCATCCAACCGCCGGCGGCATGGTGTCGCCGGTCAGGCAGCGGTCGAGGAGCGCGTGCATGCAGGGGACCGGGAGGGACGGGTTGGCCGCAGCGCCCTCCGCGGTGCGGGGATCGGCGAGGAGGGCCTCCAGGACTTCGGGCGTCAGGACCGGGTTGGCGGCGGCTGCCCGGCGCACAGCCTCGTCGGCGTCGTCCACTGGGGGTTCGGGCAGGGTGGGATCGGCTGCGGCCAGGGCGCGGACCTGGGGATCCGGGTGGCCGATGGGTCCGGCCGGTGCGCGGGAAGCCGGGCAGCGTCCGCAGGTGCGGACGGTGGGCCGGACGGGTGACGAAGACGTCAAGGAGGAGATGTGGCGGCGCCAGCGGGTGGTGGCAGGCAAGCCGGATCCGTACCTCCTCGTCGTCGTCCCGTGCGAGCGTCTCGACGAGTGCTGCGGGCAGGCCGGACCAGCTCGCCGCGACCCGGCGCAGCACCGGTTCCCCGGACACCGCGCAGGCGGCGAACCACTCGGGTGACGGCTCGACGTCAGGCTCGGTGATCGGGCAGGTGCAGTCTTGACCGTGTCCGATGACCCGGTGAATGGCCCAGTACTCAGCCCAGGTACGGGGGAAGGGGTGGAGGCGTGCACGCCTGCGTACGTCCTCGTCCCGGTCCTCACTCAGCTCGGTGACCAGGTCCGGTCCCAGGTCGGGCCGGGCGGCGACCATCTCGCGGACCTTCGCCTCGGGGTGGCGGGCCAGCCGGGCGACAGCGTACGCCGGGGTGTGGCGGTTCCAGGTCAGCGGGCGCACAGTGCCGTCAGCGAAGCACTGCTCGACGAGCGCGGGGGACAGGGCGCACGTGCCGAGATGGAAGTTCATCACCCAGCACCGGACACTGCTGGCGTCGCACTACCAAGGCATAAGGGTCAGCACCTTCATGGACCGTGATGGCCCGGTGCATCCGGCGGATTGGCGCACGGCCGTGGCACATGCCTGAAGACGGGAAGCCCGCTGCTTCGGCTCGTCCGACGAGATGTACAGAATGCGCGGCGACGGAGCCGTAACGGCAGCCGACGACGGGACCGTGGAAGCCTCCGCGCAGCACAAGGAACTGCGCGGCTGAGCCTGGACGCCGTTGGCGCGCTGTCCGTTCTCGGGCTCTGGCACAACTTCTGTGGACCTGGCGCGATGCGGCAAGTCCGTGCACTGGGTCACGTCCAGGTCGGTTGCAGTGCCGACGGGATTTGAACCCGCGGACAGATGGGAGCAGGCCCGCTCCGTCTCCGTCAGTCGCCGTGGGAGGGACCCCGCCCACGGCGATCGCAATGGGCCGCTCTGCCACGGCACTGCAACCTGCGGGAATGCGCGCACTCCCGCTGCGACTCAGGGTAGAGACACCGTTCGCTGCGGACGAATCTTTTTCCGGGAAGCCGGAGACCACTGCCGTGGGTCCACAGAAGTTGAGCCAGAACCCGTTCTCGTGAACCAAGGCACCGTCGCAGTACTGGATCGGCGCCGGTTTCCCCCAAACAGCGATACGGGAGTCCGTGGGTGACTTCGAGGGCTCCTGCTGCCCAGCGGCGCCTGAGCCCCCACGAAGGGGTGGAGGAGGACGCTCGCGCGGCTTGGTAGCCGCTCCCCCACTTGTCCTCCTGCCACCTCGTCCTGCGCGGCGCGGGGACGATTGTCTACCCATGGAGGACACCGATGGACGCGACGACCCTCGCCCTGCTCGTTCTGATCGTCGGCCACCACAGACGTGCCACGGATCACCGCCCTCCGCGCTGGGCCGCCTGACAACCGTCGTTGACCAGCCGAGAACCCAGCCAGCCGATCGGGGAGGGCCGGAGTCGCCGACGGTCTTCCTCAGCCATGTTGTCTAATACATGGCCTTGTTCATGTTGCATTTGGTTGCCAGGAGGTCTGGAAGATGGACGAGCTGTACCCGCCGGTCGAGCCGTACGAGAAGGGGATGCTCGACGTCGGCGATGGCAACCTCGTGTACTGGGAGGTCTGCGGCAACCCGGACGGCAAGCCCGCACTCGTCGTCCACGGCGGACCGGGATCAGGGTGCGGGACGGGTGCGCGCCAGTACTTCGACCCGGTCCGCTACCGGGTCGTCTTGTTCGACCAGCGGGGCTGTGGCCGCAGCACCCCCCACGCAAGCGAACCCACGACCGACATGCGGCACAAAAACACCACCCGGCACCTGATCGCCGACATGGAGCGGCTGCGGGAGCACCTGGGAGCATTGACCACCTGGGCGGCAGAACGATCCGGGCCGGGCCGCTCGCCCTGACGGTGCCCTGATCTACGTGATCCTGGACAACATGTCGGCCCGCACAAACTGGCGGATGAGGTGGTGGGCGGCCAAGAACGAGGTCGAGTTGTGTTTCACCCCGACCTACGCTTCCTGGGCCAACCCCATCGAGGCTCACTCGGACCGCTCGGCAATTCACCCTCGCCAACTCCCACCACCCCACCACACCACCCCAGTCGCGGCCTTGCCCGCCTGCTCGCGGTGGCGCAACAAGACGCCCGCCACCCCGACGTCCTCGCAGCCCAACGACGCGAAGGAGCCCGCATTCGCAGCGAGAAGGGCATCCGATGGGGCTGCAGACCACTACAAACAGCAGCCTGACCGCCCGGCCTGGCAAGCCTTCCCGGGCACAGCACTACATGTCGAAGGGTTTGTAGCGGGCGTGGACTCCGGGCCAGGCGCGGTCCATGAACGGCGCCCGGTCGAGGCCGTCGAAGCAGCGCATCAGGAAGTCGGTGAAGGTGCCGCTGGTGCGGTACCACTCGGCGCACTCGCTGCCGACCACGATCTCCCAGTTGCCCGGATCCGGGTCGCTGGCCAGGAAGTAGTACTCGCTGCTGTGCTCGTCGTGGCCCCAGCGGATGAGCCCACCAGGGTCGGGGTGGAAGGGGGAGGGGTAGAGGTCCTCCGACCCTCTTCGTGCATCGCGCCAGGCCTCCAGGGACCAGAAGTCCTCAAGTTCGGCAGGGGTCATGAGCCCCGTCGGCCGGTCCAGGTGGAGGTACCCGTCGAGGGTTCCCGGCCCGTACACGTCCATGAAGGCCTTGTAGTCCGCGGGCAGCGTGACACCGAGGTGCCGTTCGGAGGCCTCCCAGACCTCTCGGCGCGGCCAGCCCCACGCCTCCTCCGGCTCACCGAGCAGCGTCTGGAGGCGTTCCAATGGCGATGGCATGTCTTCCCTCGTCCCTGATACGTGACTGGCCGGGAGTATCATCCGGCTTCCCTCTGACAACACCGATAGGCGACCGAGCCGTTGCCGTGGGGTGTGCTGCAACGGGCGATGGCGGGAAGGATGCCGCGGGCCCGAACCTGGTGCCGGTAGACGCCGTGGTCGTAGCCACTGAGGTCCGGGCCTCCCGAACGGGTGGGATGTCATCGAGCAGGTGCACGAGCGAGTGACGTCCTTGCGGTCGCCGTCTTCCTTATTCATCGCAGAGGGGCGCAGCATCCTCAACCCGGCGAACTTCCCCGGTCACAGCACTCGACCAGGGAGTGAAAACCGCGCAACCGGTGGTTCCTCTGCATGCCAGCCTGCGCGCGGCGGTGGGGGGAGCCCCGAGATCCAGCGGTCCGGGTGATCCGCCTTGCTAGGCAATTGCCGGCACATCGTTCGGACACACACGGGGGAGTAGGCACAGGATTACGCGCCCACCACATCGGCGGCCGGTGCGCATGCCTGGCTGCGTCAGTGACAACCGACTCCGTCGGTAGGTCAGTTCTGACTCCATCCAGGGGCTTCAGGGACAAGATCTGAATGTGAGAAGTGACTCCACCTTGGGCGCGTGAGCGAGCGGCCCTGGTGCAGGGATCGCCGGAAGTCGAGCGCTGGGAGAAGGTCCCCGTGGGCGGTGGCAGGGCGCGTATCGAGGTCTGGCATGATCGCTGGCCATGGGCGACAGGGTGTTCGACGCAGTGCTGTGTGATCTTGACGGAGTGATCCGCTTCTACGACCTGACCGAAGTGACGCGTCTGGAGCGGGCAGCCGGGCTTGCCGAGGGCATCACCGCTGAGATCGGTTTCGCCCCCGAGCGAGATCTGCCACTGCTGCTCGGGCAGATCAGCAGAGCCCAGTGGGCCGCCTCCATCGCCGATACACTTGCCGACCGGATCCCCGCCCCGCAGGCCGGCGAACTGGCCGCCGCCTTCGCCCACGCCCCGTTCCGCGCGGATCAGGATGCCGTGGAGCTGATCGGGAAAGCCCGCGGCAGGATGCCCGTCGTACTGGTCACCAACGCGACCGCTTGGCTGGACGAGGACCTGGCCCTGCTGGGACTCACCGACCTCGCCGACCACGTCGTCAACAGCTCCCGCGTCGGCATCGCGAAACCCGACCCGGAGATCTACCGGATCGCCGCGGAACGAGCGGGCGTCCCGGCCGAGCGCTGCCTGTTCGTGGATGACACCCAGGCCAACATCGATGCGGCTCGCGCGGCAGGTATGACCGCCGTGCTCTACCGCGACCCCTCAGATCTTCGCCAAGCACTGGCACCGGTCCTTTAAACAAGGCGGGGAGGCGCTGGCCGACTACCGCTGTGACCAGGACAGACGTCAGCTCGTGACCGCCGCGGCCGCCTTCGGCACGGGCCCGTGTGACGGCCAGGCGGTAGGAGTCGGTGCCGGTTTCGATGATGTTGCCGCCGAAGGTGAGGCGGTCGACGATGGCGGCGCAGAGCCGGGGGTCGGTGAAGGTTTTTGTCCAGCCTCCAAACGATTCGTTGGAGGCTATCGCCACAGAGCTCTTCTCCTCGCGCTCGGTCAGAACCTGGAAGAGGAGTTCGGCACCGCGCCGGTCCAGTTCCATATAGCCCAGCTCGTCAATGCAGAGAAGGTCGACGGGGCCGTAGCGGGCGATGGTCTTGGCGAGGAGTTTCTCGTCGGCGGCTTCGACGAGTTCGCCACGACGGGGTGCTAACGCCGTTAGCACCCCGCACTCATCGGCGTGCCGCCACGTTCCTGAGAGCGCCTGCTGTCTGTTCCTCATCTGATCGAGGCGCGTTCGGGCAAACCCAGTCGTTTTTCTGTGTGTCAGCGGACCCAGCAGCGTGGTCGATCGCACTGGGGGTCTACCGGCTCTATGACATGCCCTGTGCAGGAGGTATCGGCTGGCTGAGTGTCAAGTTGCCCGAACTAGCCCGTTTGGGTGTCGTGGGGGGCGGACTAGACGGCCTCAAAGCCCTGTAAGCCCCGGTGCGGGTCTACCGGATGGAAGTAGGTCCGTTCACACCGGGCCTGTTGAGATAGGCGTCGTAGGGGGCCATTACGTGCTTCGCTTTTTTCCGTTTTGGTAGAAATTTCCTGATCGTGGTTGCCGACCACGAGCCGCCGGGGAGGTCCTGCTGGTGTTGGCCAAGCCGATTGGCTTCGAGGCGGAAGGGCGCCGGTCGACGAGAAGACTTGAGCTCGGAGTCGTGACCGGCTATCAGGTTGCCAAGCCCGTTGAGCGGCGTCGAAGGTAGGGCGAACGCACGTCCTCCGCCTCAGTAGCCGCGGACGGCTGTGTCGAGGAAGCCCGGGCGCTGGCGGTGCCTGCCCCTCCAGGTTGCAGTATCGGGATGCTGGGCAAGGGCTCCGCTCTTGCCCAGGGTCGGTAGCTCCTCAGCCCTGGCGGGCTTGCGGTGCCCCGCCGGGGCAGTAAGGCACCGCTGGCGGCCACCGGTTGTATTGGCTTCGAAATAGGGAAGTGTGGACGAGGTCGGTGGGTGGTGCAGGTGGCCACTGATCGCGATTGTTCGGGAGACCCTCCGATGTGGCTGGCTTTCGGTGGTACCGGTATCGGGTCCTGATAGAGAGTCCCGCTACTCGGTCAGCATGGTCGGATTGCTTACCCAAGCCACCTTCCGGGCGTTCGGCCACCCTGGGCAACTTACGCCCCATTCCGCAGTCGAACCTGTGCACGGTCCTTGGTGCACTGTTTGAGCAGGGGATGCCACCCACGGGGAACGAGCGGTGAAGTCATGCGGTTGAGCAGGCGGATGGCGAAGGTGGGGGAGGGGCCGGTGCACTCCGAGAGGGGTTCGGGCGGTGAACGAGGTGTTGTGGTCAAGGTCGAGAGGGAGTCGACCAAGAGGACAGTCGGGATGCTGTGGAAGCAGCTGCCTGGGCGACACCCCAGTGTGGGGACGTGCAAGCGGTCAAGGGCTCTTTTAGAAGAGAGCGGCGAGATGAAACGCCTCTGACCTGCAGTTTTCTGAGTGTCTATGTGCTGCGTGGAGCACCTTTGGTCCTGCGAAATGTGTACCTGGGGAGCACATTTGGCCCAAAAATCAAGTACCCGTGGACTTTCTGGACGGCCCCGTCAGGCGTTGAGTCTTCGCAGGTCGAAGCGCTGCGGTGAGCACTGGGATGACCCGAGCCCACCTGCCGGACCGCATGAAGATGTGTCGCTATCACGACACCAGAAATCAAGCAGTGGTGAACTTCCGGTGCGCAGCGACACAGAAAATCCATGTGTCGTGGACTTTCTGTGTGTCGGCCGGAGGGCCGGGCGTCTGAGGTCCCGTACGGCGCGCCGGTGCGTCAAAAGACAACCAGGCGTTGATTTTTAGATAGTCTCGGATCGCCTGAGTAACAAGGAGGTCCTGTGACATCTGATCCGCCCGCCCGTCGTCGACAGCGCGGGCCCCGGCCTGTTCCCGCACCCACCGCAGCAGGGAACGATGCCGAGTTCGGAGACATCCTGGCCGTCCTCGGCCAGCAACTCGGGGAGAAGGTGGCCGAGGCCGCCGACCCCGGCGGCCGTCGTCGGCTCAAGGGCGTCCACTTCGAGTACGCAGCGGACCCACGGTCAGTTCACGACATGGCTGGCGGTGCCGGCTACAGCCTGGCCAGCAACTGGTTCACACAGCTGCTGGCCCAGCTCGCCGTCGCCAACAGCATCACCAAGTCGCAGCTCTGCGTTTTCCTGTTCGTAGCCGGCGGGCAGGTACCGGGCACCGGAATCGCCCAGTACACACAGCAGGAGATCACGGACGGACTCAACAAAGTCGCCGCCCAGAAGGGCGGCAAGATGATCACACGCTCCACCGTGAACCGTGCCGTCCAGGCGCTGTGCGGCTACCACTGGATCGAGAAGGCCGGAAACGGCCGGATCCAGATCAACGTACGCCTGTGGTTCCACGGCAACAGCACCGCTCAACACGACGTCCTCGCCGAGATCGCCGGACGCCACGACCGAAATGCCGAGGCCTTCCCCTACGCGGTGGGACCCGAAAGCGCCCATCAGGAGGAGCTGGACCTCGACTTCGGAGCCGACACAGGCATCCGTAGAAGGAAACGAACCGGGTGACAGCGCAGACAGACCCACCTCTGGGCAACCGAACACGAGGAAGGCCATCCCATGGCTAACGTCATGTCTCCGATCGTCTCGGAGCGCATCTGGGCCCTGCCCCTGTCAGGATCCGCTGTCAAGTTCCTCCAGTACCTCCTCTACCGAAGCGACTTCGGAGGAGCAATTCCGGTACGACAGAGGGACATGGCAACCGAATACGGCGTCACGCCTCAGGCCATCAGCGGACTCATGGCTCCCCTGTGCGCCCTGAACATCGTCCTGAGACCGCGCAGTGAGGAGCGGAACGGAAACTCATACCGCCTCCACCCTCTCGCGGCGAAGTACGAGACCCCCGAAACCATGGAAGCCGCGTTGCGGGACACGCTCGTCCGCATTCAGGCCGGAGACCTGCCCAACCTCAAGCTCCCCACTTACCACCAGACGCCGCCCGCTCCCACAGGCCGGCCGAAACTACAGGTCGCCTGACCTGCGCATACACAACAAACAAGAGGGCCCTCCACCGC
>NZ_JBSGZP010000298.1:0-8504 GCF_053611065.1 Streptomyces sp. NPDC054840 | reverse complement strand
CCCTTGTAACCGCCACCCGAGCTGCCACCACGGGAACCGCCGGAGCCACCGCCCTGGTAACCGCCGCCCGAGCTGCCACCACGGGAACCGCCACCCTGGTAACCGCCACCCGAGCTGCTACCGCGGGAGCCGCCGGAGCCGCTGCCACCGCCGGAGCCGCTCCCGCGGTAGCCACCGCCGCTGGAGGAGCCGCCGCGGGAGTTACCGCGCCCGCCGCCACCGCCGCCGCTGTTCCTGTTGCCGCCACCGTTGCCGTTGCCGCTGCTTCGCATCAAAGTTCCGTCGTCTTGTCGTCGTCTGCATCTGTGTCCGGTGCGTCCGGATCGAACGACGGAACACCTTCCTGCGTCTCGGCTTCGATCGCCTCCGCCTCGGGGAGGAAGGGCGCGAGCTCCGGGAGCTCGTCAAGGCCGCGCAGGCCCATCCGCTCCAAAAAGTGGTTCGTCGTCCTGTACAGGATCGCACCTGTTTCGGGTTCCGTCCCCGCCTCCTCCACCAGACCCCGCTGGAGGAGGGTCCGCATGACCCCGTCGCAGTTGACTCCGCGGACCGCCGAAACCCGTGATCGGCTCACCGGCTGGCGGTACGCGACGACCGCCAGGGTCTCCAGGGCCGCCTGGGTGAGCCGGGCCTGCTGGCCGTCCAGCACGAAGCCCTCCACGGCAGGTGCGTACTCGGCCCGGGTGTAGAACCGCCAGCCGCCGGCGACCAGCCGCAGCTCGAAGCCCCGGCGTGCGGCCGTGTACTCGTCGGCGAGCTCCCGCAGCGCCCGCGCGACCTCGCGCGGGGTGCGCTCCAGCACCTTGGCCAGGTGCGCCTCGGTGGCCGGCTCGTCCACGACCATGAGCACGGCCTCCAGGGCCGGCTTCAGCTCCAGCGCGGCCACCGCGCTCACCTCGCCGTTCAATCCTTCGCCTCCACGATCCGGTCGAACTCGTCCGTCACGGTCGGCATGCCGTCACCGTCCCCGCCGCTCCAGCGCACGGTGAGGGTCCGCAGGGCCTCCTCCTGGTCGAGGACGACCGCCTTCTCCCGGTAGAGCTCCAGCAGGGCCAGGAAGCGCGCGACGACCGTCAGCGTGTCCTCCGCGTCCTCGGTGAGCTCCTGGAAGGTGGCCTCCCCGCGCGTCTTCAGCATCCGCACCACCAGACCGGCCTGCTCGCGCACGCTGACCAGGGGCGCGTGGATGTGGTCCACGTACACCTGGGGCTTGGCCTTGGGCTGCATGGCCTTCACGGCGAGCCGGGCGAACCCCTCCGGCCCGATGCTGATGACGACCTCGGGCAGCAGGTCCGCGTGGTGCGGCTCCAGCCCGACCGTCCGCGGGTACCGCCTGCCCTCGGCCTCCGCGCGCCGCTCGAAGATCTCGGCGATCTGCTTGTACGCGCGGTACTGGAGCAGGCGCGCGAAGAGCAGGTCCCGGGCCTCCAGCAGGGCCAGGTCCGCCTCGTCCTCGACCTCGGCGGCCGGCAGCAGCCGGGCGGCCTTCAGGTCGAGCAAGGTGGCGGCGACGACGAGGAACTCGGTGGTCTGGTCGAGGTCCCAGTCGGGCCCCATGGCGCGGATGTGCGCCATGAACTCGTCGGTGACCTCGGACAGCGCGACCTCGGTGACATCGAGCTTGTGCCGCGAGATCAGCTGGAGCAGCAGGTCGAAGGGGCCCTCGAAGTTGGCGAGCCGCAGGGTGAACCGCCCGTCGCCGCCCCCGGGGCTCGCGCGCCCGGGGAGTACGGCCACCTCGGCGTCCGCGACCGGTTCAGGATCGGGAGCCGGCTCGGGGACCGGCTCGGGGACCGGCTCGGGCCGCGGCCCGGGGGGCTCCTGCTGCCCGCCTGCGGGCCCGGTGGAACGTTCCGGCTCCGTACCCTCCACCGCGGGTGCGGGGCGCGCAGCGGGCGCCTCAGGGGCTTCGGTGCCCGCCCCGTCGCGCGCGTCCGGCTGCCGGGCCGCGGCGGGGGCGCCCGGGCCGCGGCCCAGGACGCGCCGGGTCGGTCGGCCGGAATCGGCGGGCAGGGGCATCGCTGTCCAGGAGGTGCAAAGAGGCGGGCGTGGGGCCGGGCGCCATGCCGCGGCCAGCAGCAGCCTACGGGCTTGCCCGCGCTCCCCGGCGGACCCCGCCCGGCACCGTGCCACGCCGCCGCAGCGGCGCTCCCCCGCCCGTACAGGCACCCTGCGGGCGTGTTCTCACGACGGGGAGAGGTTCCGGAGCGGGCCGCCGATCGCGGAGACCCGGTCACCGGGCGGACGGCCTCGGGGCCCGGCCTCCGGGGTCGGGTCTCCGGAGGAGGCGTGCCGCGGGCCGCGCCGCGACGGGCGGGCGGTGCGGAGGACGGGGGCACCGGGAGGGGCCCCGCAGGGCGGTCAGCGGCCGCGCAGGCGCCGTACGAGGATGCTCGCGTCGCCGCGGGATTCGAGATCGGCGAGGACGACCGCGACCGCCTCGCGGACGATGCGGCCCCGGTCCACCGCCAGCCCGTGCTCCCCGCGCAGCACCAGCCGCGCGTGTTCCAGGTCCATGAGCTCCTCGGCGGAGACGTAGACCGTGATCTTCTCGTCGTGGCGCTCGCGGCCGCTGGGGCGCCGGTTCGCGCCCCTGCCCTGCCCCTTGCCCCGGCGGCCCGCGCCGGCCGGGGCCGACCCCATGCCGCCTGACGGGCCGGCAGAACCTTCCTGCGGCCGCCTGGGCTGCCCCACGACGGGCCCGCCGGCCTCCGCGGCCTCCCGGCTGCGGCCCTCACTCCCCTGGCCCGCCGCCGACGTGGCCGGGTGTTCCGCGGTGGGCGCCTCCTCGACCCCGCGCCGCGGCGAGGACGACTGGAGCGCCATCCCCCCGGTCGTACGGAACAGTTCGTCGGCTCCGGGCAGACTCACTCGGCGTGACACCGGGCGAGCACCTCCCTGGCCAGCTGGCGGTAGGCGGCGGCGCCGACGGAGTTGGAGGCGTACGTCGTGATCGGCTCACCGGCGACCGTGGTCTCCGGGAAGCGCACCGTGCGGCCGATGACCGTGTGGTAGACGTGGTCGTCGAAGGCCTCGACGACGCGCGCCAGCACCTCACGGCTGTGCACCGTGCGGGAGTCGTACATCGTGGCGAGGATGCCGTCGAGCTCCAGCTCGGGGTTGAGCCGCTCCTGCACCTTCTCGATGGTCTCGGTCAGCAGCGCCACGCCGCGCAGGGCGAAGAACTCGCACTCCAGCGGGACGATGACCTTGTGAGCCGCCGTCAGGGCGTTCACGGTCAACAGACCGAGCGAGGGCTGACAGTCGATCACGATGTAGTCGTAGTCGGCCAGCAGGGGCTTCAGGGCCCGCTGCAGGGTGGACTCGCGCGCGACCTCACTGACCAACTGCACCTCGGCAGCGGACAGGTCGATGTTGCTCGGCAGCAGGTCCATGTTGGGGACCGCCGTCTTGAGCAGCACCTCGTCGGCCGACATGCCCCGCTCCATGAGCAGGTTGTAGACCGTCAGGTCGAGTTCCATCGGGTTCACGCCGAGACCCACGGACAGCGCGCCCTGCGGGTCGAAGTCGACGAGCAGCACGCGGCGCCCGTACTCGGCGAGCGCGGCACCCAGGTTGATGGTCGACGTGGTCTTGCCCACGCCGCCCTTCTGGTTGCACATCGCGATGATCTTCGCCGGACCGTGGTCGGTCAGCGGACCCGGGATCGGGAAGTACGGGAGCGGGCGTCCGGTCGGGCCGATCCGCTCACGGCGCTGACGGGCAGCGTCGGGGGCGAGAGTGGCCGCGTACTCGGGGTCCGGTTCGTACTCCGCGTCGGGGTCGTAGAAGTGCCCCTCGGGCACATTGTCGTAGTCGGCGAAACCCACGGGCTTTTCGCCGCTCAGGTCGCCGGCCCTGGAGTTCACGTCTAGGCCGTCCATGCTCTTTTGGGGCGTCGTCATGTGCTGGTGGTTTGCGAAGGTGCGTACTGCGACGGAGCCGACAGCTTCGAGCCCGGTAGGGCCCTGGCCCCGCTCAGGCATCCCTGCTCGACCACCTCCAGGAGCAAATGTCGACTCATTCACAAGTCGTCTTACCTCCTCGGACGTGACCAGGACACTTATCGATAGGTCAGCGTGGCACCATGCCGACGGTTGGCGACTCTATGGCGTGTCACCGCTCAGCGGCAACACAATCCGCCGGACCCGGCACGATGTGTCGGCAACCGAACACCACTCTGTCAAGGGCGCACGAGCTGTCGCTGGGAAGTTTCGCTGGTGCGCGAAAGGGTTAAAGGGTTACGTTCGAGGCGAGTTGAGCGGGGTCTCGGGGCACCGCGCAAAACACGCCCGGCCGGACCTTGCGGGCAAGGTCCGGCCGGATACGTGAGATTGACGTCAGTCGTTGACGTGTCAGCCGAGCAGCGTGCTCAGCTCAAGGGTCTCGAGGCCGTGGGCCTCGGCGACGGGACCGTAAACGACCTGGCCGTCATGGGTGTTGAGACCCAGCGCGAGGGCGGCGTCACGACGCAGCGCCTCGACCCAGCCGAGGTTGGCGAGCTGCACGATGTAGGGCAGCGTCGCGTTCGTCAGCGCGTAGGTGGAGGTGTTCGGCACCGCGCCCGGCATGTTGGCGACGCAGTAGAAGACCGAGTTGTGGACCATGAAGGTCGGCTCGGCGTGAGTGGTCGGACGGGAGTCCTCGAAGCAGCCGCCCTGGTCGATCGCAATGTCGACAAGGACACTTCCGGGCTTCATCTTGGCGACGAGCTCGTTGGTGACCAGCTTCGGGGCCTTCGCACCCGGGATCAGCACCGCGCCGATGACGAGGTCGGCCTCGACGACGGCCTTCTCCAGCTCGTAGGCGTTGGAGACGATCGTCTTGATCTTCGTACCGAAGATCTTGTCGGCCTCGCGGAGCTTGTTGATGTCGCGGTCGAGCAGGGTCACGTGGAAGCCCATGCCGATGGCGATCTGCGCGGCGTTCCAGCCGGAGACGCCGCCGCCGATGACGACGCACTCGCCGGCGTGGGTGCCGGGAACACCACCCGGGAGGACGCCGCGGCCGCCGGCCGAGCGCATCAGGTGGTAGGCGCCGACCTGCGGGGCCAGGCGGCCCGCGACCTCGGACATCGGGGCGAGCAGCGGAAGCGCGCGGTTGGCGAGCTCGACCGTCTCGTAGGCGATGGCGGTGGTGCCGGACTCCAGCAGGGCGTCCGTGCACTCACGGGAGGCCGCCAGGTGCAGGTAGGTGAAGAGCGTCTGATCCTTGCGGAGGCGGTGGTACTCCTCGGCGATGGGCTCCTTGACCTTGAGCAGCAGGTCGGCGGTGGCCCAGACCTCGTCGGCGGTGCCGAGGATCTCGGCGCCGGCCGCGACGTACTCGGCGTCCGTGATCGAGGAACCCACACCGGCGTTCCGCTCGATGAAGACCTGGTGGCCGTTGCGGACCAGCTCATGCACGCCGGCGGGCGTGATGGCGACCCGGAACTCGTTGTTCTTGACCTCGCGGGGGATGCCGACCTTCATCGTCGATCACGGTCCTTGGCTCAGGGGATATTCGGGGGTACTTCCATACATACCCGCCCACAAGAACGCGCAACGGGATGCACCACAGGATGACGTGGTGAAGCCAGTCTAATGAAGGATGAGTCGCTGTCTAGCCTTGCAAACAAATAATCTCAGTCGGAATCACTACGGATTTCGCAGGCTGCGGGGTCATCTCCCAGCAATCTGTCGGCTGCGGAGCGGTGCAGCCTGGCAGCCGCGGGGTCTCCCAGTCTGTCCAGCGTGTCGGCCAGCCTGACCTGCAGTGCGGCCTGAAGTCGCTGGTCCCCGGCCCGGCGTGCGAGCTCCACCGCCTCGCGGCAGGTGTGCAGCGATTCCTCGGGCCGGCCGGCGTACTCCTGGACCCGGGCCATCTCGCTCAACGCCTTTGCCTGACCGGGGACATCGGCCAGCTTCCGGTAGCCCGCGGCGGCGGCGCGCCAGCTGCGCAGCGCGTCCCCGTACCGCCCCGCGTAGGTGTGGACGTTCCCGAGCCGCCCGTACAGCCGGGCCTCGTCCGCCCGCTCGCCCCGCGCCAGGGCCTGGGACAGCGCCCGGCCGAACCAGTCGGAGGCCCGGTGCCAGTCCGCCAGCTCCTGGTAGGCGCCTCCTACGGATTCCATCGCGCGGCCCGTGGCGTACGGATCCATCGCCGCCCGTCCCGCGTCCAGCGCGGCCCGGTAGCGCTCCAGGGCCTCCTGCGTCCGGCCGGTCTCGGCGTCCAGGTCGGCGAGGTTCAGCAGCGCGGCGGCCCGCTCCCGGTGCAGGTTGCGGCGCTCGGCCACGTCGAGGACCAGCCGGTGCAGCCCGTACAGCTCGGGTGCGGCCCCGGCCGTGCCCCGGTGGTCCGCCAACGCCCGGACGAGGGCCGCGACCAGCCGGCGGGCCAGGGTGTCGAGCCCGCCGTCGGCCACGGCCAGGGAGGCGGCCGCGTTGAGCGCGGGCAGCCGGGTGTCCAGCCAGGTGGCGGCGGCCCACCGGTCGGGGAACCGCAGGGCGCGCGGCAGGCCGTCCAGCAGTTCGCGGAGGTCGTCCTCGACGGCGGCGTCCACCCCGGGCTCCTCGGCCTCGGCCATGGCCCGGCAGGAGTGGAGCAGCCGTACGGTGCGCTCCAGCATCCGGGCCCGGGCCAGCTGAACCTCGGCGGGGCGCTCCTTGGTCTCCAGAAGGGCCTGGAGGAGCGGCGCGAGGCAGCCGGGCAGCAGGAAGAGGCCGTCGCTGGAGGGGCGGACGAGGCCCAGCCCGGCGAAGTCGTCGAGGGTGGACTGGGCGGCGGCCACCGAGCAGCCGGCCAAGGCGGAGGCGGTGTGCGAGTCGACGATGCCGGCCGGGGCGAGCGGCAGCAGCCGCAGGGTCCGCTGGGCGGGCTGCGGCAGGGACTCGTAGACGAGCCGGAAGCCGCGGGCGAGCGGGCCTCCGGTGGTGGCGGGCATGTCGTGCAGCTGCTTGGCCACGTCGGCGACGGAGGCCTTGGGGTGGGCGGCGAGCCACCCGCCGACGAGGACGAGCGCGGCGGGCTGGCCGCCGCACTCCTCGGCGAGGGTCTCGGCGGCCCGGGGGTCGGCGGTGACCCGGGTGTCGCCGATGCGCTGGGCGAGCAGTCCCACGGCGGAGGGGGTGTCGAGTCCGCCGAGGGTGCAGGGCCGGACGTCGGGGATGCCGGTGAGGGGCCCCTCGGCGGTGACGACGACGAGGCACTCGGGGGTGTCCGGCAGCAGGGCGTCGACCTGCTCCGGATCGACGGCGTCGTCGACCAGGATGATGACCCGGCGGCCTTGGAGGGCGGTGCGCAGGACAGAGCTCAGCTCCTCCTCCCCGGCTCCGGGCGGGGTGGGCCGGCCCAGCCCCTCCAGCAGGCTGCGCACGGCCCGCTCGGTTGCCACGGTCGCGCCGCCGGGGGCGGTGAGGCGGGTGCGGAGCACTCCGTCGGGGTACTCCTCGGCCACTTCCCGCACGAAGGCCTCGGCGAGGGCCGTGCGCCCGGACCCGGGCCGCCCGGCGACGAGCAGCACCCGGGCCCGGGGCGACTTGGCCTTGCGGCCGGAGAGGGTGTCGAGCCCGGTTCGCGCGATGTCCTCGCGCAGCTCCTTGAGCTCACGCCGCCGCCCGACGAAATCCGCCACGGATCCGCTCCTCTCCCTGCCACCGGATTGCGAGCGTAGTTCACGCAGAGCGACGACCCTGGTGGAGCGCGGCGGGCAAATCCCCCAATCGGATCAGCAGATGGGCCTATTTTCTTACGCCCCGCTCGCACGGCGCCTCCCCGGCGGGCCTGCCGCCGGGCCCCGGGCCCCTCCCGCGGTACGGGAGGGAGGGCTCCGACGACAGGTCCTACGCCTCGTACGGGCGGGCCGGCCAGGGGGCGAGGGCCGGGCGCAGGGCCTCGATGCCGCCCTCGGAGGCAAGGGCCGCGGCCAGGGCCAGTACCCCGGTCACCAGTCCCGGGTTGTGCAGCTCGCCGGCCAGGACCCCGCGGACCAGGTCCGCGAGCGGGACCCGGGCGATCTCCATGTCCGCCTCCTCGTCGGAGACCTCGTACCGCTTTCCCTCGGCCTCCGCCAGATCCCGCGCGAGGAAGATCCGGACGGCCTCGTCGGATCCGCCGGGCGAGGTGAAGAAGTCGGCCAGCACCCGCCAGTCGCCCGCCTTGGCGTGCGCCTCCTCGTACAGCTCCCGCTGGGCGGCGTGCAGCGGGTTCTCGCCGGGTACGTCCAGCAGCCCCGCCGGGAGTTCCCACAGCCGGTGCCGCACCGGATGGCGGAACTGCTTGAGGACCAGCACCCGCTGCTCCTCGTCGAGGGCGAGGACGCACACCGAGCCCGGGTGCACCTGGTAGTCGCGGCGCACCACCATGCTGTCGGGCATCCGGACCTGGTCCGAGCGGACGGCCGTCTTCGCGCCCTCGAACGGGGTCCGTGAGGCGACCACCTCCCACGACTCCGGTGTGTCCACGATGTCGTTGCCCATGGCCATGGCCGATACCTTCCCCGAGAACGCGACAGCCGGGGCACGATC
>NZ_JBSGZP010000297.1:0-8536 GCF_053611065.1 Streptomyces sp. NPDC054840 | reverse complement strand
GGACCGACCCGTCCTCGGCGATCAGGCAGCGCACGGAGACGGCCTGCTCGGCCAGCTTCGCCTCGCCCTCGGGGCCGAGGTCGGCCCACGGGATCCGCGCCCAGCCACCGGCGACGGCGGCCTCGGCGGCCTCCTCGATGGTCGCGACGTCGGACGTACGGGCCAGACGGCGCTCGCGGGACTCGCGCAGCAGCTGCGCCTGGTCCTCGTCCAGCACCTTGGGCAGCAGGTCGGCGAGGGCGTCGATCTGCACGGGGGTCTTGCCGCCCGGGATCCGGCGGGCCAGCATCGCGGTGCCGGCCTCCAGGTCGCGGGGGCCGATCTCGATGCGGACCGGTACGCCCTTGAGCTCCCAGTCCACGGCGCGGCGGCCGAAGGGGGTGTCGACGCGGTCGTCGACCTGCACCCGCAGACCGGCGGCCTTCAGCTGGGCACCCAGCTCACGCACCTTCGCCACGGCCTCGTCGCCCTTGATCGCCATGACGACGACCTGGACGTGCGCGAGGCGCGGCGGGACCCGCAGGCCGTTGTCGTCGCCGTGGGACATGATCAGGCCGCCGACCATGCGGGTCGAGACGCCCCACGAGGTCTGCCAGACGAGCTCCTGCTTGCCTTCCTTCGACAGGTACTGGGTGTTGAAGGCCTTGGCGAAGTTGGTGCCGAGCTCGTGGCTCGTACCCAGCTGCAGGGCCTTGCCGTCGCCCATCATGCCCTCGAGGGTGAGGGTGTTGATGGCGCCGGCGAAGCGCTCCTTGGCGGTCTTGCGGCCGAGCACGACGTCGATGCCGAGCACGTTCGTCATGAAGTCGCCGTAGACGTCCGTGTGGATGCGGGCCGCGTAGTCGCGGGCGTCCTCGTAGGTGGCGTGGGCGGTGTGGCCCTCCTGCCAGAGGAACTCGCTCGTACGGAGGAACACGCGCGGGCGCATCTCCCAGCGGACCACGTTGGCCCACTGGTTGATCAGCAGGGGCAGGTCGCGGTAGCTCTGGACCCACTTGGAGAAGTAGTCGTTGATGATCGTCTCGGAGGTGGGCCGGACGACGACCGGCTCATCCAGCTCCTTGCCGCCGCCGTGCGTGACGACCGCGAGCTCGGGGGCGAAGCCCTCGACGTGCTCGGCTTCCTTCGTCAGGTAAGACTGCGGGATGAACAGCGGGAAGTACGCGTTCTGGGCGCCCGCGTCCTTGATGCGCGCGTCCATCTCCTGCTGCATCCGCTCCCACAGGCCGTAGCCGTACGGTCGGATGACCATGGTGCCTCGGACCGGACCGTTGTCGGCCAGCTCGGCCTTGTTGATCAGATCCTGGTACCAGCGGGGGAAATCCTCCGCCTGCGGGGTGAGAACGGGTGCCTTTGCCATGCCGCGAATCGTACGGCGCCCGGCGCACGATGCGTGAATCGGGTGCCGCGCTCCTCTGGACGTGGGGGCGAATGGGGAGTTCTCTGGCAACGGGGGCCAGGGGGCGACACGGAATCAGGAGCGCTCTTTCGATGACACCGACGCCGACGGCGACGCTCGCCGCCCGGGACTGGGCGGAGATCCAGGAACGGATGCTTGTACCTCTGTACGAGGCGGTCTACGACCGACTGGAGGTCGGGCCGGGAGACCGGTTGCTCGGCCTGGACTGCGGGGCTGGGCTGGCCCTGCTGCTGGCGGCCGGGCGGGGAGCCGTGGCCACGGGCGTGGAGGCGGATCCGGCCCGGCGGGCGCTGGCCCGTGAACGGCTGCTGGACGTCCTGGCGGCCGCGCCCGGGCCACTGTCCCCGCCTCACGCGTACGACGCCCTGCTCGCCTTCTCCCCGGCCCCCGCGGCTCTGGCGGCTGCCCTGCCCGCGGTCCGCCGCGGCGGGGCGGTGGTGCTGGCCGACTGGGGCCCCGCGGAGCGCTGCACGGTGCCCTCGGTCCTCGGCGGCGGGCCCGCGCCGCGGGACCTGGACGCGCTGGTGGAGCGGGCCGGGCTCCGGCCGGACGGTTCCGGGCGGGTGTTCTGCCCGTTCGGGTACGCGGACGTGGACAGCGCGGTACGCGGACTGCTGTCGACCGGGCTCTACCCCGGTGCGAGCACCGGCTCCGCCGGAGCGGCCGGCGCCGCGCCCTTCGAGGCGGATTCCGTGCTGGCGGAGAAGGAACTGGCCGAGGCGCTTCACCCGTTCGAGCGACCCGACGGCGCCGTGTGGCTGCCGAACATCTTCCGGTACGTGATCGCCCGGGTGGACTGACGGCCGCTCCTCAGTCGGTGCCGTGCCCCTTCGCCGGCCGCGCGATGCCCGCGGCGGCGTAGGCGGCCGGTTCGTCCAGGGTCTCGTTGGCGAGGAGGGCCTCCGCCAGGGCGTCCAGCTGCGGCCGGTGTTCGCGCAGCAGGCGGCAGGCCTCCACGTAGCACTCGTCCACGATGCGCCGCATCTCGTGGTCGACCGCGTCGAGGGTGGCGGGGGCGGCGGAGAGTCCGTAGGGGCCCTGTCCGTCCGAGGGGATCGCGGTGAGTCGGCCGATCCGTTCGCTCATGCCCCAGCGGCCGACCATGCCGCGGACGATGTTGGTGACCTGCTCCAGGTCGTTCTCGGCGCCGGTGGTGATGACGTCGTAGACGACGTGCTCGGCCGCCATGCCGCCGAGCGCGCCGATGATGCGGCCGCGCAGGTACTGCTCGGTGTAGGCGTACCGGTCCGCGTCCGGGGTCGAGAGGGTGACGCCCAGCGCCCGGCCGCGGGGCACGATCGTGATCTTGCGGACCGGGTCGGCGCCCGGCTGGAGCATGCCGAGCAGGGCGTGGCCGCTCTCGTGGTAGGCGGTGCGGCGGCGTTCCTCCTCCGGCATGACAAGCGGCCGCTCGGCTCCCAGTTGGACCTTCTCCAGGGCGTCCGACAGATCCGCCCGGGTCACCTGCGTCTGCCGGCGTTTGACGGCCAGCAGCGCGGCCTCGTTCGCCAGGTTGGCCAGGTCCGCCCCGGTCATCCCGGGGGTGGTGCGGGCCACGTGTCCCAGGTCGACGCCCTCGGCGAGCGGGATGTCCCGGGTGTGGATGCGCAGGATGGCCTCGCGGCCGCCCCGGTCGGGCGGGGAGACGACCACCATGCGGTCGAAGCGGCCGGGGCGGGTGAGCGCCGGGTCCAGGACGTCCGCGCGGTTGGTGGCCGCGAGGACGACCACGCCCTCCGATCCGGAGAAGCCGTCCATCTCGGTGAGGATCTGGTTGAGGGTCTGTTCGCGTTCGTCGTGGCCGCCCATGGCGTTGCCGCCGCCGCGGGCCCGTCCGATGGTGTCGATCTCGTCGATGAAGATGATGGCGGGGGCCACCTTGCGCGCCTCGGCGAAGAGTTCGCGCACCCGGGAGGCGCCGACCCCGACGATCATCTCGATGAACTCGGAGGCGGAGGCGGAGAAGAAGGGCACCCCGGCCTCCCCGGCGACCGCCCGCGCCAGCAGGGTCTTGCCGGTGCCGGGCGGACCGGAGAGCAGGACTCCGCCGGGCATCCGGGCGCCCATCTTCCGGTACTCCTGCGGGTTCTTGAGGAAGTCGACGACGTCGTTGAGCTCCTCCTCGACCTCGTCGATCCCCGCCACGTCCTGGAAGGTGGTCCGGCGGGCGCCCGTCTCCAGCTCCACCGGCTTGGGCGGGGCCTTGCGGCCGAGCGCGCCCATGCCGCCCGCCGCGGATCCCATCCGGCGGGCGATGACCACCCACAGGACGACCAGCAGCAGCATCGGGGCGAGGGAGAGCAGCAGGTTGGCCAGGAAACTGCGCTGCACGACGACCGGGGAGGCCGTGACGGTGACGTTCTGCTTGGTGAGGTCGGCCCACAGCGCGTCGTCGGCGAAGGCCGGGCGCTGGGTGACGAATTTCGTGTAGTCGCCCTTGTCGCCGTCGGGCAGCGGCTGCTTGGACTTGAGCTCGCCCTGGATGGCGTCGCCCTTGGAGTAGATCTTCGAGACGTTGCCGGCGGCGACCTGCTTGCTGAACTCGGTGTACGAGACCGTCGGCTCGTCCCCCTCGTTGAAGAAGGAGAGCACCAGGTTGGCCAGCAGGTAGACGATCAGCGCGGTGAGGATCAGCCCCCGCCAGCCGCCGGGCATCCGCCGCTTCGGCGGAGCGGCGGGCGGTGCGCCTTCCGAGCGCCACGGTGTGTCGGCCCTGTCGCGGGGAGGTACGGGGGTGGGGCTGGGCACGGGGGGCCTCCTTCTGCCATCCTCCCGGCCGACGATAAGGGATGGATCGGGCCGTCGCCCCGGCGGAGAACAGCAGGGCCCCGACCGTGCGAACACGGCCGGGGCCCTCCTCACCCCTCTGCGCGGGTGCTACTTCATGAACTTCTTGAACTCGTCCGGAAGGTCGAAGTCCCCGCCGTCCTGGCCGCCCGCCGGGAGGCCGAACGGGTTGCCGCCGGCCGCGGGCTCGACCGCCTGCGGGCCCTGCTCCCGGCGGGCCGCGGCTGCGGCCTCCTCTTCCTTGCGCTTCATCGGGTTGCCGCTCTTGCGCTTGCCCTTGGCCTGCTTGACCTGCTTCTTCTGCCGGCCGGGGCCGCCGCCCATCCCGGGGATGCCGGGCATGCCCGGCATGCCGCCGCCCTGGGCCATGCGGGACATCATCTTGCGGGCCTCGAAGAACCGCTCGACCAGCGACTTGACCGCGCTGACCTCGGCACCGGAGCCCTTGGCGATACGGGCACGGCGCGAGCCGTTGATGATCGTCGGGTCGTGGCGCTCGCCGGGGGTCATCGACTTGATGATCGCGGCCATGCGGTCGACGTCACGCTCGTCGATGTTGTTGATCTGGTCCTTGATCTGCCCCATGCCGGGCAGCATGCCGAGCAGCTTGGAGATGGAGCCCATCTTGCGGACCTGCTCCATCTGGGCCAGGAAGTCGTCGAGCGTGAACTCCTTGGGACCCTTGGCGAGCTTGGCCGCCATCTTCTCGGCCTCGGCCTGCGAGAAGGTCTTCTCGGCCTGCTCGATGAGGGTGAGCATGTCACCCATGTCGAGGATCCGGCCCGCCATGCGGTCGGGGTGGAACGCGTCGAACTCGTCGAGCTTCTCGCCGTTCGAGGCGAACATGACCTGCTTGCCGGTGACGTGCGCGATGGAGAGCGCGGCACCGCCTCGGGCGTCACCGTCGAGCTTGGACAGCACCACGCCGTCGAAGCCGACGCCGTCGCGGAAGGCCTCCGCGGTGTTGACCGCGTCCTGGCCGATCATGGCGTCGACGACGAAGAGGATCTCGTCGGGGCTGACGGCGTCGCGGATGTCCGCGGCCTGCTGCATCAGCTCGGAGTCGATGCCGAGGCGGCCGGCGGTGTCGACGATGACGATGTCGTACTGCTTGGTCCGCGCGTACTCGACGGAGTCCTTCGCGACCTGGACCGGGTCGCCGACGCCGTTGCCGGGCTGGGGCGCGTACACGGCCACGCCGGCGCGCTCGGCGACGACGCTCAGCTGGTTGACGGCGTTGGGGCGCTGGAGGTCGCACGCGACCAGCAGCGGGGCGTGGCCCTGCCCCTTCAGCCAGAGGCCGAGCTTTCCGGCGAGGGTGGTCTTACCGGCACCCTGGAGACCGGCCAGCATGATCACGGTGGGGGCGGTCTTGGCGAAGCGCAGCCGCCGGGTCTCGCCGCCGAGGATGGTGACGAGCTCGTCGTTGACGATCTTCAGGACCTGCTGGCCCGGGTTCAGGGCCTTGCTGACCTCTTCACCGCGCGCGCGTTCCTTGACGTTCGCGATGAAGGAGCGGACGACCGGGAGGGCGACGTCGGCCTCGAGGAGCGCGATACGGATTTCCCGGGCCGCGGAGTCGATGTCAGCCTCGGACAGCCGGCCTTTGCCGCGCAGGCCCTTGAAGGTATTCGCCAAGCGGTCGGAGAGCGTATCGAACACGGTGGTCGCGATTCCTCGGGTCGGGGGCGTTGTGGTCGTCCCCCAGGGTATCCGGCCCGGCCGCCCATCCGGCCCTGTGGTCGTCATTCCCCTGGGCTCCGCCCCCGGGCCCCACCCCCTCAGACGCCGGGGAGGCCGGATTGTGCCCGCCTCAGTGGTCACGTGCGGCTTCGAGACCGGGACTCCGCTCCGCACCCCGCCCCTCAAACGCCGACGGGGCCGGAATGTGCCGCGCAGATCCGGCCTGCCCGGCGTTTGACGGCCGGGTCCGGGGCGGAGCCCCGGGGAGGGGTGGAAGGGCGGCCAGGGGACCGCTCCGCGCAGCGGCCCCCGCGCTACGACAGGGCAGCTGCCACCAGGCCGGCCAGGGACACCGCCTCCTGGGGGTCCAGGGACTTGCCCTCGTGGGTGGTCACGTACAGGGTGTCCACCGCGTTCGCGCCCAGCGTGGAGACGTGCGCACTGCGGACCCGGACGCCCTGGGACTCCAGTGCCCGGCCGATCCGGTGCAGCAGGCCTACCGCATCCGGCGCGCGCACCTCCAGGACGGTGGCCAGGGCCGAGACGTCCGGGACCACCGTGACCCGGGGCGGCGGCGGGACCACCCCGCGCCGGCGCGGGTAGGCGGCCTCGCGGTCGGCCAGCTTCGCCGGGACGTCCAGCGAGCCGTCCAGGGCGCGGACCAGGTCGGTACGGAGCCGGGCGGCCTCCGGCAGCGCGCCGTACTCCGCCGCCACCCGCCAGCGCAGCACCAGGACCTCGCCCAGCCGGTCCGGGAGCTCCATGGAGCGCAGATCGGCCGCCCGTACGGTGAGCCGGTGCAGGGCCAGCACCCCGGCCACCGCCGGGAGGACCCCCGGCTGGTCGGGAACGGCGACGACGAGGTCCACGCCGACCGCGTCCTCCTCCTGGCGGGCCTGGAGCGCCAGGACCGGTTCCCCGGTGCGCAGGGCCTCCACGGCCAGGCGTTCCTGTTCGGTGGTCGGGATCTCCGGTTCGCCGGCCGCCGGGGCCGTGCCGCGCAGTACGGCGGCGACCCGCGCGACGAGGTCCGCCACGAGCGATCCCCGCCACGCGCTCCACGCGGCCGGCCCGGTGGCCAGGGCGTCCGCCTCGGTCAGGGCGTGCAGTATCTCCAGCGTGCCCACCGAGCCCACGGCTTCGGCGACCGCACGGACCGTGGCCGGGTCGTCGAGGTCACGCCGGGTGGCGGTGTCGATCAGCAGCAGGTGGTGCCGTACGAGCGCCCCGAGCACGGCGACGTCGTGCGGGTCGAAGCCGACGCGGGCGGCGACGTCGCGGGCGATGGTCTCGCCGGCCACCGAGTGGTCGCCCGGCCAGCCCTTGCCGATGTCGTGCAGGAGCGCGGCCATCAGCAGCAGGTCGGGGCGGCCGACCCGGCGGGTGAGGGCGGAGGCCCGCACCGCCGTCTCGATCAGGTGCCGGTCCACCGTCCAGGTGTGGACGGGATTGCGCTGGGGGCGGCAGCGCACCCGCTCCCAGTCCGGGAGCAGCCGGGTGATCAGGCCCTCGGCCTCCAGGGCCTCCCACACCGCCACCGTCGGCTCCCCCGCCCCCAGCAGGGTCAGCAGCTGCTCGCGGGCCTCGGCAGGCCAGGGCACAGGGAGCGGTTTCCCCTGCGCCGCGAGTCTGCGTACGGCGTGCAGGGAGACGGGCAGACCCGCCTGCGCGGCGGCCGCGGCGAACCGCAGGGCGAGGACGGGATCGCGGTCGGGGCGTGCGGCCAGGGCCAGGACGGCCTCGCCGTCGGACTCGACCACGCCTTCGGCCAGGGGTGCCCGCGCGGGCACCCGGTCGCCGCGGGTGCCCAGCAGTCCGCGGAGTCCGGGCCGGGCGGCGCGGGCCCGCAGGACGCGGCCGACCTCGCGCCAGGTCACGTCGCCGGCGTAGGCGACGACGCGTGCGGCCTCGTACACCTCGCGCAGCAGTGCGTCCGCGTCGAGGAGTCCGAGCTGGGCGGCGACCTGGTCCTGTTCCTGGAGGGAGAGCCGGTCGGTGGCCCGGCCAGTGACGAGGTGCAGGGCGTCCCGGGCGTCCAGGAGCCGTCGCCGGGCCTCGGCGAGGCCCTCGCGCGGGGCGTCGGCCAGCCAGGACGCCGCAACCGCCCGCAGCGCGGTGACGTCGCGCAGCCCCCCGCGGGCCTCCTTGAGGTCGGGTTCGAGCAGGAAGCGCAGTTCCCCGGACCGCTCGGCCCGCTCGCGGCACAGGGAGTGCAGTTCCGGGAGCCTTTTGGCCGCCTGGTTGCGCCAGTCGGCCAGGACGGAGGTCCGCAGGCCGGCGAGGAGTCCGGCGTCACCGGCGACGGCGCGGGCATCCAGCAGGCCGAGGTGCACCTTGAGGTCATCGGCGGCGGTCCGGCGGGCCTCGCCGGGGGTCCGTACCGAGTGGTCGAGGGCGAGGCCGAGGTCCCACACCGGGTACCAGAGGCGGTCGGCGAGCGCGCTCAGCGCCTGCGGCTCCGCCTTGCCGTCGTGCAGCAGCACCAGGTCGAGGTCGCTGCGCGGGGAGAGTTCGGCGCGCCCGTAGCCACCGACGGCCACCAGGGCGGCGCCGCGGACGCCCGTTTCCCGCACGGCGGCCGTGAACAGGGCGTTCAGCCATTCGTCGGTCAGCCCGGCCAGGGCGGAACGGCGCGAAGGCCCGGAC
>NZ_JBSGZP010000296.1:0-8536 GCF_053611065.1 Streptomyces sp. NPDC054840 | reverse complement strand
ACGCGGGCCCGACCGACAAGATCCGAAAGAGACGGCCTAGCGGAAAGCCGGGTCAGCACCTGGGCGCGGGCCTCCTCCCGGCTCTGTTCGACGAACCGGACGGGCTCGCCCAGGGCCGCGGCGATCGCCTCGGCCCGCTCCCTCGCGGTGAGCGGGGCGGGCCCGTCGAGCTCGTAGGTCCGGCCCGCGTGGCCCGGCTCGCGCAGCACCGCGGCCGCGACCTCGGCGACGTCCGCCGGGTCGATGGTCCGGAGCCCGACGTCGCCGAAGGGCGCGGCGGCCGTGCGCCGCGTACTCGGCCGGGCCGAGCAGCGGTTCCGCGCGACGGGGCGCGCCGACGCCCGCGAGCCGGCTGTCGCCCTGATCGCCCCCCACCAGGGCCGTCGCTGCTCACCGGCACCTTCCGCGACCCGGACCTCATGACCGCCGAGGCCGCCTGGAACCCTGGATCGACTCCCTCACCGGAGGGACCCGAACACGGAGATGAGATGCACACGAGTGACGGGCCCAGCCGCACCACGCCCCCGCGCCCCCTGGACGTGGAGTCCCTCTTTCCGGGCCTGGCCGCCCACCGCCGCACCGCGACCCGGCTGCACCCGCGCCCCGGTACGCCCGGCCCGCACGACAGTCACGTAGGAGGGCCGCTGCTGTGGCCCGCCGACGAACCCTGGCCGGTGTGTACGACCCCGCACCGGCGCGCCCCCGGACCGGGACCGCTGCCGCTGGTCGCCCTGGCCCAGCTCCACGCCCGGGACGTGCCGGACCTGCCGGCCGGCCCGGACGGCTGCGATCTGCTCCAGGTGTTCTGGTGCCCCTTCGACGCTCACGGGCCCACCGGATACGGGATGTACACGCACCTGCGGTGGCGCCGGGCGGCGGAGGTCCGCGAGCCGGCGGCCGAGCAGCCGGCGCCTGGCGCCGTCGGCTTCCACGGGTACCTGCCCGAGCCGTGCGTGCTGCACCCGGAACGGGTCACCGAGTACCCGTACATCGAGCTGCTCACCGGGCAGCTCGGGGCGGCGGTCGAGGAGTGGGAGGAGGCCCAGGAGGAGGCCGCCTACGAGGCCGGGGAGGAAGCGGAAGGCGGCGATGACGAGCCCTGGCTGCCGACCTACCAGAGCGACCTGTCCGTCGCCCCGGGCTGGAAGGCCGGCGGGCACGCCTCCTGGAACCTCACCGGGCCCGGGACCATGGACTGTGACGCCTGCGGATGTCCGAGGGAACTGCTGCTGACCGTCGCGACGAACGAGTGGCACGCGGACACCCGGAGCTGGATCCCGCTGGAGGACGGGCCGCGGAACCCGACCGGGATCGTCGTCGGCAACCACGGCCGGCTCAACGTCTTCGCCTGCCCCCGGGACCCGTCCCACCCGCACGGCTTCAGCGTCCAGTAGAGGAGGCGTCCGCGCACGCGGATCCCCTCAGGAGCCGCCACGAGCCGCCAGGAGCCGCCAGGAGCGCTGGGAGCCGCTGGGGAACCGCTGAAGAACCGCTCAGGACGAGGTCTCCATCGCCGCCAGGCCCTTCGCCAGTTCTTCGGCGTTCATCACCGGAGCGACCTCGATCTCGGCGTTGAACTGCAGGAACAGGTCCTCCATCAGCGGCGGCATCTGGGCGCTGTCCTGCAGGTCGAAGACCATCCAGCAGGAGCGCACGCCCTCGTGCAGGCCGAAGTAGGCGGCCTCCGGCTTCACCTTCTCCATCAGGGTCTTCATCGCCTGGGGCAGGGCGCCGGTCTTGATGCCCTCGTTCGTGGCGGCCGTGTCCATGTGCGCCCTGAGCATGACTCTCATGCGTGGCTCCTTCCGTCACGCCCACCCTCGGCGCGGACCGGGATCCCGGCAACATATGCACCCCCGTCCGGGCCGGGCCCGGCACGCCGTCAGGCGCCCTGGACGTGGAAGTTGAAATCGGCGTGCCCCAGCCGGCCCATCAGCGCGAGCCAGATCGGCAGCAGCATCTCCACGCCCCGCGCGGTCCCGATCCCGCCGAGGTCGAGGATGCTCGCCCGCGGCCACCCGAAGGAGCGCAGCAGCTCGCGCACGCTCGTCTTGGCCTCCTCGTCGTCCCCGGACAGGAAGACGTGGTGCTCTCCGGCCACCCGGGCCGGGTCGACCATCACCGCGCAGTTCATGGTGTTCAGCGTCTTGACCACCCGCGCCCCCGGGAAGGTCCGCTGGATCAGCTCGCCCAGGCTGTCGCTGTTGCCCGGGTCGAGGACGGGCGGCCACCCGCCCGAGAAGTCCAGCGGGTTGGCGAGGTCGATGAGCACCTTGCCGGCCAGGTGCTCGGCGCCCGCCGCGGTCAGCACGTCGATGCTGACCCGGCCGCCGGTGGCGTTGACGAGGACCTCGCCCGAGCGGGCGGCCTCGGCGAAGGTCGCGAGCCCCACCCGGGGATGCTCGGCCTGCCAGGCGGCGTACGGAGCGACCGGGGCTCCGGTACCGGCCGGTTCGGTCCGGGCCAGGGTCGCGGCGGGGTCCCGGGTGCCGAGGATTACGTCGTGGCCCAGGGAGGCGAGCTTCTCGGCCAGCGTACGGCCCACCATGCCGGTGCCGAGGACTGCGTAGCGCACTGTGGAGGTCCCTTCCCATGAAAAAGCCCGGTCAGCCCAGGAACGCGAGGTCGGAGAAGAAGCGGTACCGGTGCGGGTCGTCCGGGAGGAACCAGTGGAAGCCCTCCTCCAGGAAGACGGCCAGCAGGTTCACGGCGATGACCATGCCCAGGAACCACAGCGCGCACATGCCCGCCGTGCGCAGCGCCCCCGGCCGGACCGCCGGAACGGCACGGTCGGCCGTCACGTGGGCGAAGGCCAGGGCGATACCGACGCCGACCACCGAGAGCTGGAAGAGGATCCACGCCCACACGTACAGGTGCAGGCCGAGCACCTCGCTCCCGTACCCCTTGGCCCCCGGCAGGATGTGCAGCGTGGTCTGCCGCCAGGACGCGAAGGACCCCCCGATCGCCGCGACCAGGGACATCCCCCAGCCCGTCATGTAGACGCGACCCGTCACCGTGCCGCTGATCAGCGCCGCGCGGACGATGTACGCCGCGCCCAGGGCCGCGAGCAGCATGAACATCCGCTGCACGACGCACAGCGGGCACGGGATTTGCCCCAGCCCGAACTGGTGGTAGAGGCCACCCAGGACGACACACGCCCATCCGAAGGCGAAGAAGCAGGCGAACCAGTACTGGGCCCGGCCCAGCAGCCCGCTCTCCGGCGGGGCGTCCGGCACGAGGCTGTGCATCGTCGCGGCCACGGTCAGTAGCTCAGCTTCAGCGCGAGACCGCTGGTGATGTGGTGTGCCGTCAGCAGGGTGACGGCGATCAGTACCGCCCACCACGCGCCGAGCACGACCGTCCGGGACGCGCCCCGGTACAGGGCGACCAGCGTGGCGAGGAGCCCGCCGAAGATGAGGGTGTCCATGCCGCGGACCGTACCGAGACGGCGACATCACGCCTGCTAGGCGCGCCCCCGGTTACGTCGGTTGCCGCGTCGGCCGCGCCCGGCGCGCCCCGCGCCGGGGCCGCCGAGGCTCCGGCCGTCCAGGCCGATCCAGACCCGGACCTCGGTCCCGCCGAGCACCGAGCGCCCCAGCCGGACGTCGCCGCCGGTCGACTCGGCGACCCGCCGCACGATGTCCAGGCCGAGGCCCGTCGACCCGTCGCGGCCGCCGTCGTTGCCGCGGCGCAGGGCGGCGTCCGGGTCGGCGATGCCGGGACCGGCGTCCGAGACGAGCACGATGACCGCGTCGGAGGCGTCGTGGACGTCCACCGAGAAGGGGGTGCCCTCGGGGGTGTGCCGGAAGACGTTGCCGAGCATGGCGTCGAGAGCGGCGGCGAGTTCGGGCCGTGCCACGGGGATCCGTACCGTACGGTCCACGCCGGCGAGCCGCACCTCGCGGCCCTCGTCCTCCGCGAGCGCCGACCAGAAGGCCATCCGGTCACGGATCACCTCGGAGGCGTCGCACCCCGCCCCCGCACCTGCTCCGACCAGGCCGGTGGCCGGTCGCTGCTCCCGGGCCGTGCGGATGATCGTGTCGACCTCGCGCTCCAGCTGTTCCACGGCGGCCCGGGTCTGTTCGGCGGCCGGACCGTCGCCGAGCGAGGCCGTGTTGAGCCGCAGCACGGTCAGCGGTGTCCGCAGCCGGTGCGAGAGGTCGGCGGCCAGTTCCCGTTCGTTGGCGAGGAGTTGGACGACCTGGTCCGCCATGGCGTTGAACGCGGCGGCCGCCGAGCGGAGTTCCTTCGGCCCATGCTCGGGCACCCGGGCGCCGAGCCTGCCCTCGCCGAGCTGGTGGGCCGCGTCCGCGAGCCGTTCGGCCGGCCGGACCAGCCGGGCGCCGAGCCGGTCGGCGACCGCGACCGAGCCGACGATCAGGGCCAGCCCGACGCCCGCGAGCACCAGCCAGGCGGTCGCGACGCCGTTGCTGACCTCGCTCTCCGGTACGAAGATCTCCACCACGGCGATGTCCCCGGAGCCGAGCGCGGTCGGCTGGAGCAGGGCCGAGCCGCCGCCCGCCACCGAGGCCGTCGTGGCCCGCCCCATCCGCCGGGTCTCCGCGACGGCGCGCTCCCCGGCCCGCCCCCGGCCGATGTCCACCGGCGGGCTGTCACCGATCGCGGGCACGTGGACGGCCATCCGCCGGGCGGCGCCCATCTGGGTGGACTCCACGGCCTTCTGCAGCTGCACGGGGTCGGTGGTGATGGACAGTGTCGGCCCGATGCTGGCGGCCTGCCGCTCGGCGTTGGAGAAGGCCCGGTCGCTGGCCATCTCCTGGACGACGAGGCCGAGGGGGACGGCGAAGGCCACGACCACCATGGCCGTGACCGCGAGGCACACCTTGACGAGCGCCCATCTCATCGGGCGGTCACCGGGGCGGCTCCAGCTTGACCCCGACCCCCCGCAACGTGTGCAGGTAGCGCGGCCGGGCGGCGGTCTCGCCGAGTTTGCGGCGCAGCCAGGACAGGTGGACGTCGATGGTCTGGTCGTCCCCGTACGACTGCTGCCAGACCTCGGCGAGCAGTTCGCGCCGGGCCACGACCACGCCGGGCCGCCCGGCGAGGAAGGCCAGCAGGTCGAACTCCCGGCGGGTCAGGTCCAGTACGGCCCCGTCCAGCTCGGCCTGGCGGCGCAGCGGGTCGATGGCGAGCCCGCCGACGCGCAGGACGCGCGAGGGCGGTTCGGCCCCGGCGGTGGCCCGGGCGCGGCGCAGGACGGCGGACATCCGGGCGGAGAGGTGCTCCACGGAGAAGGGTTTGGTCAGGTAGTCGTCGGCGCCGTCGTTGAGCAGCCGGACGATCTCCGCCTCGTCGTCGCGCGCGGTGGCGATGATCACGGGGACGTCGGTGATGCCGCGCAGCATCTTGAGCGCCTCGGACCCGTCCAGGTCGGGCAGTCCGAGGTCGAGGATGACCACGTCGAAGCGGTGGTGCGCGACCTCGCGCAGGGCTTCCAGGGCCGTGCCGACGCTCCGCACGGTGTGCGAGGCCTCGGTCAGGTGCCGGATGAGGGCGGATCGTACGAACTGGTCGTCCTCGACCACGAGCACACTTGCCATGGCCCGCACGGTAGTCCATCCGGGCGACTCAGCGGGGTGTCGGGCCACTCTTGTGGCGGGTGGTGCAGTATGTGCCCTGATGCGACGAGGACTTCTTCATGCCATGGCCTGGATGCTGGCGACCGGCGCGGCGGTGACGCTGTCGTGGTGGGGCGTGCACACCGTCATGTCGGGAACGGCCTACGATCCACCGCTCGCCGTGCCCCTGACCACGCATCCGCTGTCCTCGTCGACGCACAGCGCGCAGCCGTCCCCGTCCCCCTCGGAGTCCGCGTCCCCGTCACCCTCCGGGTCGCCCACCCCGGAGGAGTCGCCGACCCCCGGCGCCTCCCCGGAGAAGTCCGCGAAGCCGTCGTCCGGTCCGAGCCCCTACCGGCGGACGGAGGGCGGGGAGGCGGACGGGGGCAAGGTGCAGGCCTATCCCGTGTCCGGCGGCCGGGTCGTCTTCTCCCTGGGCGCGTCCTCCGCCGAGCTGGTTTCGGCCACCCCGGCGGCCGGGTGGCGGATGCAGGTGTGGAAGCAGGACTTCTGGATCCGGGTCACCTTCACCCGGGACGGCCGCGAGGTGTCGGTCTTCTGCACCTGGCACGACCACCCGCCGGTGGTGGAGATCGTCGACCCCTGACCGGCTCGCCAGGGCGGGGACCCGGCGGCCCCTGCCCCACGAGCCGTGGCCGACACCGGCCGGGGAGGGCGCACCGCCGGCGGGTCCGCGTGACCGGCGAAGCCGCTACCGGAAGACCGAGGGCGGCGGCTGCGGCGAGGCCACCGCGGAGGCGTCCGCGACCGGGGCCGCGCCGCCCGCGAAGTCCGCGAGGGCCCGGCCGTGCTCGACCCGGCCCGGGTGCGGGTCGCTCGCGACCCGGCGGGTGAATTCCGCGACGGGCAGCTCACGGTCGGCCGCCACCAGGACGGCGTTGCCGAACCGTTTCCCCCGCCACACCACCGGATCGGCGGCCAGCGCCAGCTCCGTGAACCGGGACGCGGCCGTCGCGATCTGGCTCCGTAGATGGGTCAGCGGCGGACCGTCCGCCAGATTGGCCACGTACCACCCGGTGGGCGCGAGGGCACGGCGTACGTCGTCCAGGAACTCGGTGCTCGTCAGGTGCGCCGGGGTGCGCGCCCCGCTGAACACGTCCGCGATCACCAGGTCCGCCCAGCCGTCCGGAACCTTCGCCAGGCCCGCCCGCGCGTCCACCGCCCGGACCCGGACCCGCGCCTGCGGATCCAGCGGCAGGTGTTCCCGTACGAAGGCCACCAGGGCGGCGTCGATCTCCACGACCTGCTGGGTGGAGCGGGGGCGGGAGGCGGCGGTGTAACGGGCGAGGGTGAAGGCCCCGCCGCCCAGGTGCACCACGTTCAGGGGCTGCCGGGCGGGCGCGACGAGATCGATCAGGTGGCCGATCCGCCGCTGGTACGCGAAGTCCAGGTGGCGGGGATCGGCCAGGTCCACATGGGACTGCGGGGCCCCGTCGATCAGCAGGGTCCAGGCTCCGGCCCGCTCCCGGTCCGGCTCCAGCTCCGCCCGGCCGCCGTCCACCTGCCCGACGACCGCCTCAGCGCCGCCGCGGCCGCGCTGCCTGCCCTTGTTCCTGTCCTTGCCTGCCACCACCCCATTGTGACGGGCGGCGGCGCACGACCCGGCCCGCAGGAGTCAGCGGCAGTTGTCCGCGGCCTCGATCAGCCGGGCCGCCTCGCCGAGCGCCGCGCGCAACACGTCCGGATCGGTGACCGGCCCGACGGCCTCCGGCGGAAGCAGCCAGCCGGTGGCGCCCGCGGTGGGCGAGGCGGCGTCGCCGAACCGCATCCCGCGCCCGTCGCTCTGCGTGCACGCACTGCCCGGCAGGTCCCACGCGTCGGCCGTGCCGGACGGAACGAGGAAGCCGAGGGTGTCGCCGGACCCGTCGTGCAGAACCGGTCCGACCCCGCCGGCCTGGCGGGCGGCGCGGCGGATGATGTCCACCGCCTCCAGCCCCTGCCGCGTGGGAACGGTCACCAGGTCCAGGTCCGGGGCCGCGCCGGGCTCGGACGCGGTATTCGTTCCAGTGCTCTCCATGCCGCCCTCCACCAAGGGAACCCCTCCTCGATCCGTATCCGCATGAGTTCAACGCACGGGAACGTCAACGGGTGCGGTGGCAAGACGCCGCAAAGGATGGCAGTTCATGGCGGATCGCGGGTGAGATATCCGTTTTGTAGCCAAACATCGCATGAACACCCCCTCACTGACGGTACGTTCATGCGCGCCGGACCCCCAGTCACAGCACCGGCGCTGCGTTCCTTGCCAGAGAGGCCACGTCCATGGCGGCGTCCCCCCACTCACCCAACTCCACGTTCCGGCGGCTGCGCGGGCAGCACTCCCCGGCCGAGTTCGCGGCCCTGGTACGCCGGGCGGCGAAGGAAATCGGAGAAACGGTTTCCTGCGACGCGCGCTACATCGGCCGGGTCGAGTCCGGCGAGATCCGCTGCCCCAACTACGCCTACGAGCGCGTCTTCCTCCACATGTTCCCCGGCCGCGCCCTGGCCGATCTGGGCTTCTCCCCCCGCGAGAGCGTCCGCGGCCGCTCGGCCCAGCGCGATCCCCTCCCCCTCCACCGATCCCCTTCCAGTGCCAAGGAGAGCGACGTGCTGCGTCGCGCGTTCATGGCGGGCGGCTCCGCGACCGTGGCGGCCGCGACGCTCAGCCTCACCCTGCTCGGCGACACCCGCCGGCTCCCCTCCCGCGCCGGCGAGCCCGAGGCCGCCGCCGTCGAGGACGCGGTACGCCAGATCCGCCTGCTGGACGACCGGCACGGCGCCGACACCCTGTACCGGCGGGCCGCCGAACCCCTGCGCACCGCCTACGCACTGCTCGACGCGGGAGCGACCCGGCAGTCCACCGAGGACCGGCTGCACTCGGGCGCCGGTGAACTGGCCGTCTCGGTCGGCTGGCTGGCCCACGACTCGGGCCGCTTCGACGACGCCCGCTCGCACTACGC
>NZ_JBSGZP010000295.1:0-8569 GCF_053611065.1 Streptomyces sp. NPDC054840 | reverse complement strand
TCGCCCGCGCCGCGCCGGGGCGAAGCCCTCTCATCCCCGGCGGCCCGCCCGCCAGGCGAAGCCCGCGGCCCCGGCGAAGCCCCGCAAGCGGCCGCCGACGCCGGCGAAGCCCCGGCCGGCGCCGCAGCGTTCGTACGACATGTCCGCCCTGTGCGCGGCGGCCGAGGGCACCGTGCATCCGTCCATCGTGGCCCTCTGCCGCTGAGGGCGTCATGGTCCGCCGAACGGTTCGGGTCATGTCCGGGCAGGCCGCGGAGATACCCTCGGAGCCGCGGAACGGACGACACGGGGAGCCAGGAGCATGTACGACGCGGGGCCGTCGGCGGTGGATGCCGTACGGGCGCTGAAGAAACTGGCGCGGGAGCGGCCGGACGAGCTGGAGCTGTTCGAGGGTTTCACGGACGCGGAGTTGGACGGCTGGGCTGTCGCGGTGCCCGAGGAGGTACGGGGTGTTCTGCGGGAGATCGGCGGCCTGGAGACCGAGGACCACGAGTACCGCTTCGGGCCGCGCGGCCGTGAGGTGTTCGCGGACGGCTGCTGGACCCTGGGCGAGACGGACTTCGGTGAGGGCTCGCTGATCGTGGGGGTCGGGGCCACCGGCTGGGGGCCGGTCGTGGCCGTCAACCCGTGGGGGGCCGACCCGGACGTCACCGTCGAGGCACCGGACTTCACCGCATGGCTCGACGGGTTCGCCGAACGGCTCGCGGACGGGGTGGCGGACCGGCCGAGGGGCACGTTCTCCGTACCGGCCACCTCCACCGTCGAACTCGCGGAGGGAAGCGAGGGATGTGGGGCAGACGAGGGAGGTGCGGCAGGCGAGGGAGCCGTAAGGGCCGATCGCGAGCTCGCAGCCCTTGTCGGCCGCGGCGATCCTCTCACCGATCTCGTCGACCTGCACGGGCTGCCGGGCTACCCGTGCGCCGTGGACTGGGAGCCGTACTTCTCCACCTTCCACAACACCGCCGACACCGGCAGCAGCGAGGTCCAGTTCCAGATCGTCGGTGAGGGCCGGGCCCTCCTGCTGCGCAGCGTGGTCAGCGGGGACTTCCTCGGCCGGGCCGTGCGCCGCCACCGCGTACCGGCCGATGCCGCCCGACGCGCGGTGGCCGAACTGCGGGAGCTGGCCGACGACTGCCCCGGCTTCGTCGTTCTCGACCCGGGGTGCGCCGACTCCGTGATGGACGGCTGGGGGGTCCCGATCCCCGAGGAGATCCGGACCGTGCTCCGGGAGATCGGCCGGGTGAGGATCGCGGGCCTTCCGGCGCTGCGCCTGCTGCCGGGAGCGCCCGAGCACGCGGTGGACCCCGAGCTGCACCGCATGCTGGGTGGCGACGGTTCGTACTGGCCGCTCGCCAGGATCGTGTACGGGCGCAGCGACGCGCTCGCGCAGGTCCGTATCGACCCCGCGACCGGTCGCTGGGGGTACGTCGTATCCGTGCCCGGCGACGGTGAGAGCCTGCGGGAGTACCCGGAGTTGACCCTGCTCGCCGAGTCCCTGCCGGACCTGTTGCTGACCTTCGCGCGGCTGGCCCGGCGGGCGGCGGCGGGCCCGGACTTCGCCGCGCGGATGACCCGGGACACCCGGTGGCTGTTCCCCAACACCGGGGAGCCGTGGCCGCGGCCCGCCCCCGTCGGCGAGTGGGCCGGTTCGGCGGACCCCCTGCTCGCGGCGGCCACCGAGCTGCCGGCCGGGACGCACGCCGCGGACCTGCGCGCCGTACCGATCCCGAGCGACCTGTGTTTCTACCGGGCGGCCGGCTGGCCCTACGCTGCCCGGCTGGAGCGGCTGCACTTCGCGGCGGCCGGCCAGGTGGCCGCCGCGGTGCCGGTGCAGGTGGCGGTGCCGGTGCCGGTACCTGTCGTGGGCTGACGGCCGCGCGGCTCCGGGGCCGGTTCATCCGGCCGGCCCCGGCCCGGCTGCCCGGGGGTGGCGTGCGGGTTCGCTTGGATGGGCCGGGCGGGGCCCGACCGAAGCTTCGTACCACCCTCCACCTCCAGGGAGTCGCCATGATGAAGATCGTCCTCTTCGGCGCGACCGGTGCCATCGGAAGCCGGGTGCTGCGCGAAGCGCTCCGGCGCGGCCACCGGATCACGGCCGTCGTCCGCGATCCGGCGCGGCTCCCGGACCCCGCGAGCGGGACCGGGGCCGGGGCGCTCGTGGTGGCGCGCGGCGATGTCCTCAATCCGGCGTCGGTGGCCGCGGCGGTGGCCGGACACGATGTGGTGGTGAGCGCCTTCGGACCCGGCCGCGGGGATCCGGCCGTCCTCGTGACCGCCGCGAAGTCGCTGATCGGCGGGGTGCGGTCGCTCGGCACCGATATCCCCGCGCCGCGGGTGGTCGTCGTGGGCGGGGCGGGGTCGCTGCGTACCCCCGGGGGCCCGTCGGTCTGGGACGCGGCCGGCCTTCCGGCACCCGTCCTGGCGCTGATGCACGCCCATGGGGACGCCTTGGACTACCTGCGGACCGTGCCCGTGGAGCAGGTGCGCTGGACCTGCCTGAGCCCGGCCGCCCAGATCGCGCCGGGCGAGCGGACGGGCACGTACCGGCTGGGGCTCGACGACCTGGTCGTCGACGAGGAGGGCCGGAGCCGGATCTCGACGGAGGATTTCGCCGTCGCCCTGGTCGACGAGATCGAGCGCGACGCGCATGCGGGACGGCGGTTCACCGTCGCCCACTGAGCGGCCGGAACGGCGTGCGGGACGCCTGTGCGAGACGAGTGGGAGACGTGCGGGAAGGCATTATTGGGTGGAGACGTCCGGTCGGGCTACCTACAGTGACCAGGCACCCGATGTCGAGCAGGAGCGGATCATGCGCATCCACTATCCCCGTACGCCGCACCTGCCCTGGTCTCCCGGGGCGACGGCGGACGACGTCCGGACCGTGGGACTGGCGGCGCTGGCCGGACGCGAGGTCGTGGTCACCGAGAAGCTCGACGGGGAGAACACCACCCTGTACGCGGACGGCCTGCACGCGCGCTCGCTCGACTCGGCGCACCACCCCTCGCGGGCGTGGGTCAAGGGCCTCCAGGGCCGGATCGGCCCCGGGATTCCGGCCGGGTGGCGGGTGTGCGGGGAGAACCTCTACGCCCGGCACTCGATCCCGTACGAGGACCTGGACAGCTGGTTCTACGGGTTCTCGGTGTGGGACGGGGAAGACTGCCTCGACTGGGACCGGACCGTACGGTTCCTGAGCGGCCTGGGCGTGCCCACCCCGCGCGTGCTGTGGCGGGGCACCTTCGACGAGCGCGCATTGCGCAGGCTGAAGCTCGACACCGCGCACCAGGAGGGGTACGTCGTACGGACGGTGGCCGGTTTCCCGCGCGAGGACTTCGGGCGGTTCGTGGCCAAGTGGGTGCGGGTCGGCCACGTGCAGACGAGTACGCACTGGATGTTCGCGCAGATCGTGCCGAACGGGCTCGGTCCGACGGCCCCGTTGTGGGCGGTGCGTTCGGGGGCCGAGGCCGATGTGCCGGGGCTGTCCGCCGCCCTCGGGGTGAGCGGGACCGACGCTCCCGACAGCACCGTCGCCGCCGACGCGGAGGAGGTCGCCGCGGCCGTGGCCCGGATCGACGGGGCGGGGCGGACCGGGGAGGACCGGCTGGCCGGTGTCCTGGCCGCTGTGCTCCACCGCGAGCCGCGGGCCCGGATCGCGGCGCGGCTCGCGGCCGGCCCGGTCGGGATGGGGCTCGCGCGGCGGGTCGCCGACCTGGTGGGGCTGTACCCGTACCTGCAGCGGCCGTTCCCGGAGGAGGACCGGCGGGCCGGCCTGGTCCGGATGGCCGCGGCGGCCGACCTCGGCGTGCTGCACGCGCTCGCCGGGGCACTGGCGGACGGGCCGCCGGAGCGTGAGTGCGCGCAATGGTCCGAGCTGTGCGCCGAGGAGGCGGGGCTGCTCGGGCCGGATCCGCTGGAGGCGCTGCGTGGCGGGCTGCGCGAGGCGCTCGCCGGGCTGGACGCGGGGGCCGCGGACCGCTGCTGGGCGGAGGTCCGGCGGGCGTTCGGGCAGGGCAGGATCTCGGGGTCCTCGGTGGAGGAAGCCGTGGCGGCGACGTGGCAGTGGCGCGAGGGAACGTTTCCCCGGCTGGTGCAGCTGTGCGGGCCCTCGGGCAGCGGGAAGAGCACCTTCGGCCGCGAACTGCCCGGCGTGGACACGTACATCAGTCTTGACGACCTGCGCACCGCGAGGGGTTCCCGGGCGGACCAGGGGGCAAACGCCGAGGTGTTGGGCGAGGGGCTGGACCGGCTCGACGCGGCGCTCGCCCGCGGCGGGACGGTGGTGTGGGACGCCACGTCGCTCACCGGCCAGCAGCGTGGCCTGGCCGGCTCGGTCGCCCGGCGCCACGACGCGCTGGTCACCCACGCCGTGGTGCTGGTGGAGGAGGCGGAGTTGGTGCGGCGCAACGGTGTGCGTCCGCATCCGGTGCCGCCGCAGGTACTGACCTCGCAGGTACGCCGGTTCAGCCCGCCGTACGTCGGCCAGGCGCATCGTACGTGGTACATCGGCGCGGCCGGGGTCGTCGAGGACACGGCCGGCGGCCTCGCGTCCGGACGCGCGGAGCCCGGACGTAAGCAGGGACAAGGGCAGGGGCCGGAACAGGAACAGGGGAACGGGCGGGGACCGTACTGATGCGTACCAGCGAGGAGCTCTACCACCGGGTCCGCTGGGACTCCCGGTTCGATCCGGCGCGCTTCGTGCTCGGGCTGCTCCAGCGCGGAGCGGCGCCGAAGCGGGTGCCGCTGCCCTCCTTCGTGCCCGGCGGCGACATCCCCTGGCACCGGGTGCTGTTCGTCGAGGCGGACGGTGAGCTGGTGTGGGACCGGGCCACGGGCGTGGACCGGATCGATGTCACCGCGGCGGGCCGGGTCCGCGATCCGCGACTGCTGCGGGCCCCGTTCTTCACCGCGCGGACCCCGCACGCGTGGGACCCGGCGGGCGGCGGCTGGCGGCCCGCCGAGCCGGTGCCGGGGGGCGGGACGGCCGCCTCCGCCTCCTCCGTGCGGCTGCTCACGTGGAACACGCTCTGGGACCGGTACGACGCCCCGCACATCGCCACCGCCCGGCGCCGGCCGCTGCTGCTGGCCGATCTCGCGGCCGCCGATGCCGATGTCATCGCGCTGCAGGAGGTCGAACCCGAGCTGCTCGGGATGCTGCTGGCGGCGCCGTGGGTGCGGGCCTCGTACACCCTCGGTACGGATCCCGGCGGCCGGGACGTCGCCGAGTGCGGTCTGCTCGTGCTCAGCCGGCTGCCGGTGCGGGAGGCGGGGATGCACCTCTTCCGCCCGCACAAGGCCGTCACCGCCGTCACGGTGGACACCGCGGCCGGCCCCCTGGTCGTCGCGAACACCCACCTGACCAGCGACCACACCGAGAACGGGGACGAGCGGCGGGATGCCGAACTGGCCCGGCTCGCGGAGGGGCTCGGCGGCATCGAGGCCGGGGTGGCGCTGCTGGGCGACTTCAACGACGGCCGGCACGGCGCCGAGGGGCCCGCGGCCGCGCTCGGCATGCGGGACGCCTGGAGCGACGCGCACGGAGCGGCCGACGACACGCCGACCTTCGACCCGGTGGCCAATCCGCTGGCCGCGGTGGGCTCGCTGTCGGGCCGGGCGGCCCGGCTGGACCGGATCCTGCTGCGGTCCACGACGGCACGGGTGGCCCGGGCCTCGCTCCGCGGCGACTCGCCCGCCCCTGAAGGGCTGTTCATCTCCGACCACTTCGGTGTGGAGGCGACGGTGGAGTTCGGGGAGCCGGGTGGCGCGCCCGCGCGGCTCGACGTACCGGCGACGGCGCGGACGGCGGTGGCATGGCTGCCGCCGCGCCTGCCGGAGGCGGTACAGGAGCTGCGCCGCGCGCTCGACCCGCAGGCCGGACGCTGGCCCGAGCACGTGAACCTGCTCTTCGGCTTCGTGCCGGAGTCCTCCTTCGCCGAGGCCGTGCCGCTGCTGGCGGAGGCGGCCGCCGCGATCGGGCCGTTCCACGCCCGGCTGGAGGGTGTGCACAGTTTCGGGCACCGTGAGGACGCCACCGTCTGGCTGGACCCGTCGGCGGCCGGTGAGGCGCCGTGGCAGGAGCTCCGGCGCGCGCTGGCGGAGCGGTTCCCGGGCTGCCGGGGCGGTTCCCGCGAACAGGGCGGCTACACCCCGCATCTGACGCTGGGGCGCAGTCAGGACCCGCAGCGGGCGGTCGCGGCCTTCGCGGCGCGGCTCGGCGGCCCGATGGCCGCGCGGGTCGGGGAACTGGCCGTGCTGTCGCGGCGCGGGGACGGGCCGATGCGGGTCCGGGCGACGGTGGCGCTGGGGACGGGCGAGGTGCGCTGGGAGCCGGAGACCGTGGAGCGGCCCGCGCCCGCAGCCCTGGACGGGGCCGCCGAGTCGGTCACCGCGCGCGTGCGTGCCGCCCTCGGCGACGCGCGGGTACACGTGGCCGGGTCGCGCCGCATGGGCTGCGCACTGCCGGAGGCCGATCTGGACCTGGTGGCGGCGCTGCCGGGGTCGGCCGATGTGGCCCTCGTAAGGGACCGGGTGGCGGCTGCGCTGCCCGAGGCGGAACGGCTGCGCGAGGTGACGGGGGCGCGGGTGCCGGGGCTGCGGTTCCGCGTCGGCGGGCTGTCGGTGGATCTGGTCACGGTGGCAACCGGCGCGCTGGATCCGGCGCACGCGGTGGCCCGGCGGGCGGAGCTGGGCGAGGCGGCCGCGCTCGCGCTGAGCGCGGTCAGCGACGCCGATGCCGTACGGGAACGGGTGGGCGCCGCGCGGCATGCCGCATTCGCCGGGCTGGCGCGGTGGGTGAAGGCGTGGGCCCGGGCCCGCGGGCTGGACTCGGCGCCGTTCGGCGGGCTGCCCGGGCTGGCGTGGGCGGTCCTCGCGGCGCGCACGGTGGAGGAGGCCGGGGCGCTGCCGCCCGACGCCCTGCTGCGCGAGTTCTTCGGCAGGTGGGCCGCCTGGGACTGGCGCGAGCCCGTATCACTGCCGGCGGCGGTCCCGGGTGCGGCGGAGGGCGGGCCGGATGCGGTCACGGTCCTCACCCCCTCGGAGCCGGTGCGCAGTTGCACGGCCCAGGTCGGGCCGGGCCTGCGCGACCTGCTGGTCCAGGAGTTGTACACGGCCTGGGAGCTGCTGGAGTCCGGCCCGGTGGACCGCGAGTGGGTGCCGGGGCCACCGCCGCTGCACCGCCGGCACGCCGCTTGGGCGGTGGTGACCGTACGGACGCCCTCGGGGGGGGAGTTCGAGGCGACCCTGGGCCGGGTGCGCGGCCGGCTTCGGTCCCTCCTCGGCACGCTGGAGGAGGCCGGCGTCACGGACGCGCACGCCTGGCCCCGCCCCTTCGCGTCGGGCCCGGCCCTGGCCCGTTACGCGATCGGCCTCGGCGCCACTCCCCCGGACGCGACGCGCCTGGCCGCCCTGGCCGGCCCCTGGCGGTCCGGGCTGCCGGGGGTCGAGGTCTCCTGGGCGGCCGGCGGTGAGGTGCCCGACCTGGCGTGAGGGTCAGGCCGCGGGCCGCAGGCGGACGTGCGTCAGATCTCGATGATGATCTTCCCCGCGGTGTGCCCGACCTGGCTCAGCTCGAAGGCGGCCGCCAGCTCGCCCAGCGGGAAGGTCTTGGCGACCGGCACCTTCAGCTGCCCGGAGTCGGCGAGCCGGCCCAGTTCGGCCAGATCACTGCCCACGGGACGGACCCACATCCACTCGCCGCCGGCCCCGAGCACACTCGGGTCGGCGATGGAGGCGTGCCGTCCGTCGTCGTGAAGCACCTCCCGGGTCACGGCGCCGACGCCGCCCACGAAGTCGGCGACGACCGTCGGGCCGTCGGGCACGAGGGCCCGTACGCGCGCGGCGAGTCCGTCTCCGTACTCGATGGGTTCGGCGCCGAGTTCGCGTACCCGGTCGTGGTTGCGCGGTGAGGCGGTGCCGATGACCCGGGCGCCCAGTGTGCGGGCGATCTGCACGCCGAAAGAGCCGACGCCGCCGGCCGCGCCGTGGATGAGGACGGTGTCGTCCTTGCCGGTGCCGAGGCGGGTGAGCAGCTGGTAGGCGGTGAGCCCGGCGAGCGGGAGCCCCCCGGCCTCGGCCCAGTCGAGCGAGGCGGGCTTGTGCGCGAGGGCGCGTACGGGCACGGTGACGAACTCGGCGAAGGTCCCCCCGTGCACGTAGTCCTTGCGGGCGTACGCGATGACCTCGTCACCCTCGGCGTATTCGGGGGTGTCGATGCCGACCCGCTCGACGGTGCCGGACACGTCCCAGCCGGGAACCACCGGGTAGACGACGTCCATCAGGGCGTCGAGCCCGCCCGACATGATCTTCCAGTCGACGGGGTTGACGCCGGCGCACTTGACCCGGACGAGGACCTCACCGGGTCCGACCTTGGGCATCGGTAGCCGGGTATCGGAAAGCACCTCCGTCCCGCCGTACGTCTTGTACGCCATTGCCCGCATGGTTTCCTGGCTGCTGCGGCCCGACTGGGACATGTACCCGACCTCTCCGTGTGCTGGTGGAACCCGCCCCCGGTTCATCCCACCATGCACGAAGCGACCGCCCCAGGAGGTGGATCGGGCGCGGCGCGGCGCGGCGT
>NZ_JBSGZP010000294.1:0-8599 GCF_053611065.1 Streptomyces sp. NPDC054840 | reverse complement strand
ACCTGGCCCTGGGCCGCGTCCTGCTGGCCCTGCTGCCCCGCACCCCGGACCCCGCCGAGCGCACGGCCCTGGCCGAACAGGCCGCGGCCCGGCTGGCCGCGGCCCTGACCGCCACGCCCGCCGCCCCCGGCCGCACCGGCCCGGGCGCCGCCCCCGTACGGGTGGAGCTCGCCGACGCGCTGCGCCACCTCCCCGGCCGACTGGAGGAGGCCGCCGGGCAGCTGGAGGCGGCCCTGGCGGAGGCGGGCGGCGACCCGGAGCTACGGGTGGCCGCCCTGGTGTGCCTGGCGCGCGTGCACCGGGAGCGATACGCGCGGGACGCCGACCCGGCGGCCCTGGAGGACGCGGCCGAGGCGTACGGCCGGGCCCGGCGGCTGATCCCCCGCGACGCGGAGGCCTTCGGGGAACTCCTGCCCGAGTGGGGCGACGTACTCCTGGACCGGGCCCGGGCCACCGACGGGCGGCGGTTCACCGGGGCCGCCGTACGCGTCCTGCGCGAGAGCCGGGCCGCGGTCCCGCAGTCCGACCCCGGTGCGGCCCGCCGGCTGCTGCGGCTGGCCACCGGGCTCCGGCTGCGGCACAGCTACGAGGGCGACCCGGTGGACCTGCGGGAGGCCGAGTACCTGCTGGAGCTGGCCGTCCGGCACAGCCGCGACCCGCTGGAACAGGCCCGCGTCTGGCGGGATCATGGCGACGTCCAGCAGGAGATCCACGGCCACACCCGGGCGCTGGAACGTCTCGACCGGGCGGCGGACTCCTACCGGCGGGCCTGGCGGGCCGCCCTGGAGGCGGACGTGGAGGACCGCGAGGACACGGCCGTCCAGCTGGCCGCCCGCGTACAGCAGTTGCGCGGGGACGTGCTGGAACGCCTCGCCCGGCCCCGGGCGGCCCTGGACGCCTACCGGTCGGCGCTGGAGCTGTGGACGCGGACCCGCGAGGGCGCCGCAGGGCGCTCGGAGGCGGTCCGCGCCCGGATCACGGCCCTGGAGTCCGGGCTCTGACGCCCGCGCCGAGGGCGCGGCCCGGGCCGGGGACGGCTGTTTCCACGGACCGGGGGACGGGAAAAGGAAGTGGACCATCCGGTGTGCGACGCGACAGGGGGCCCGGCGGCACATGGTGACGAAGCAGCAGGAAGTGGAGGCGACGTCCCCGGGATGTCCGGGGCGGCTGCCGGATCTCTCCGGGCTGGACCTGGCGGCGCTGCGCGGGATCGACCATCCCGTGCTGGCCGGGGTGATCGAGGGCATGGTCGAGCGGGTGACCCATCCCGCGGAGATCCTCAACGCCTTCGACTCCAGCGTGGCCTGATCCCGCATGCCTGATCCGTCCTACCTTGAAACCGAGTTGACCACTTTCCGCCGTTAGCCGGGACCGTCCCCAGGGCAGGGATGGACCGTCCGCCGGGGTGTCTCCGGGCGGTTGTCATGGGGGAGGGAGGTGCGGGGATGCGGCGAGCGGTCACGAGCGGAACCCCGCTGCCCGCACCCGGCGGCCCCGACCCCACCCCGCCCGCCGGTTCCGCCCCGCCCGCCGGCCCCGACCCCGCCCCGCCCGCCGACGCGGCGGCCGCCCAGCAGCTGCGCCACGCCCGGCACGCGCCCTGGCCCTACACCCGGCTCGACGTGGCCGCCGCGCGGGCCGCCGGTCACCGGCCCCACCCGATACGGCAGTTCGTCCTCAAGACCCGCAGCCGCTGCAACCTCGCCTGCACCTACTGCTACGTCTACGAGATGGCCGACCAGGGCTGGCGCGACCAGCCGCCCGCGATGACCCCCGCCACCATCGCCCGCGCCGCGCAGCGGATCGCCGAGCACGCCGCCGCCCACGACCTGCCCCGGATCGACCTCGTCCTGCACGGCGGCGAACCGCTGCTCTCCGCACCCGCCCAACTGGCCGCGCCCGTCGAGGCCGTACGGGCCGCCGTGGCCGGGGCCGCCCCGCGCACCCGGGTCACCGCCACCGTCCAGACCAACGGCACCCTGCTCACCCGCGGCCGCCTCGCCGCGCTGGCCGCCGCCGGGATCCGGGTCGGCGTCAGCCTCGACGGCGGGCTGCCCGCGCACAACACCCGCCGGGTGGACCACGCCGGACGGCCCGGCTTCGCGTCCGCCGCCCGCGGCCTGCGGCTGCTGGCCCGCCATCCGCAGAGCTACGCCGGGGTGCTCTGCGTCGTCGATCTCGACCAGGACCCGGTGGAGACCTACGAGTCCCTGCTCGCCTTCGCCCCGCCCAGCATCGGGCTGCTCCTGCCGCTCGCGAACTGGAGCGCCCCGCCCCCCGGCCACCTTCCGGGCCGGACCCCGTACGCGGACTGGCTCCTCGCCGTCTTCGAGCGCTGGTGGCACGACGGCGTACGGCGCACCCGGATCCGGCTCTTCGAGGAGATCATCGCCCTGTTGCTCGGCCTGCCCACCGCCACCGAGACCCTCGGGCTCACGCCCGCCGCCACCGCCGTGATCGAGACCGACGGTTCCATCGAACAGGCCGACTCACTGAAATCCGCGTACGAGGGGGCCGCCGCGACCGGGATGACCCTCGACACCCACAGCTTCGACCAGTTCCTCGACCACCCCGGACTCGCCGCCCGCCAGCTCGGCCGGGAAGCGCTCGCCGCCCGGTGCCGCGCATGCGAGCTGGTCGACGTGTGCGGTGGAGGGCACTACCCGCACCGCTACCGCGCCGACGAGGGCTTCCGCCGGCCGTCCGTGTACTGCGCCGACCTCCAGCGGCTGATCCGGCACATCGCCGCCGCCGTCCAACGGGCCGCGCAGACCACCCGGACCGCCGCCGAAGCCGCAATCACCGAAGCCCCCGCCATCCGAGCCCCCGCCGCCGAAGCCCCGGCCGTCCACCCCCCGGCCACCCGAGCTCCCGCCGCCGAAGCCCCCGCCGTCCACCCCCCGGCGGTCGCCTCATGACCGACGCCCTCACGGCCTTCACCGTCTCCTCGCCCACCCTGCGCGCCCTCGCCTCCACCGAGCCCTCCATGGAGGGCACCCGCCTGGTCCGCGACGTACGCCGATCCAAACGCCTGCTCCTGCTGCGCGCGGTCCTCGACGCCGCCCCCAAGGGCCGCTCCGGGGAGACCGCCGACCACTGGGCCCTGCTGGAGGAGGCCGAGCGCCGCGACGCGGGCGCCGTGCGCGACGTACTGCACTACCCCGCCACCGGGGTGTGGGCCGAGGAGACCCTGCGCCGGCTGCACGCCCCCTGCGGGCCCCCGCCCGACCTCGGACACCTCGGGGCCCTCGCCGTCGCCGCTGCGCTGCGCGCCGGGATCCCCTTCAGCCACACCCTGCGCCCCCTGCACGGCCGGCTGGTCCTGCCCACCCTCGGACTGCTGCGCCCGGACCGCCCCGGCCCGCTCGCCCTCTCCGAACACTCCTGGGACCCCGACGACCCCGCCACCGTGCCCCTGCACGCCCTGCCCGGCGGCCGGACCGCCCTCGACGACCTCGACCCCTACCGGGCACCCGGCCCCGCGCAGCCCGCCCCGGTGCGCCCCGCCCGCCGGCTCACCCCCAAGGGACACAAGCGGTGGGACACCCAGTGGTCCGGCGCGCTCACCCTGCTCCAGCGCTACGACACCATCCGCGCGCAGGAGACCGTCCAACTGCTGCGCTCCGTCGTACCGCTGGCCGGCGGCTCCCGCTCCAGCGGCGCCACCCTCCCCGCGGCCGCAGGCTCCGTACTGGCCCGCGCACAGGCCCCGCCCGCGCTCGCCGCGACCCTCGTCCACGAGGTCCAGCACGGCAAACTGACGGCCCTCACCGACGTCCTGACCCTGCACACCGCCGACCACACGGCCCGCCACTGGGCCCCCTGGCGCAGCGACCCGCGCCCCCTGGAGGGCCTGCTGCAGGGCGCCTACGCCCACCTCGCCCTCGCCGGGTACTGGCAGCGCGCCGCCCTCTACGGGGCCCGCGGCGCCTGGGCCCAGCACGCCCGTATCCGCGCCCAGGTGGCAGCCGTCCTGCCCACCCTGCGGGCGCACGAGTCACTGACCGCCGCCGGACGGGAGTTCACCGACGCGATGGGGGCCGCCGAACGCGCCATGGACGACCTGCCGCCGCCCGGCGACCAGCACACCGCGGCCCGCCGGGCCGTCGACCGTGAACGCCGCGCCTGGTGCGAGGCACATCCCGAACTCGCCCCGTTCGCACAAGGCTGACGGACCGTCCGCTGCGGTACCTTTCAAGCCCGTCCACCGCCCGGATTCCAGGGAGACGGCCCGATGACCACCGGTAGTCGCCAGGACCGTGAACCGGCGGCGCAGCAGCCGCCCCAGCCGCCCCAGCCGCAGCGATTCGTCATCAGCTTCGCGGGATTCAACCGCCCCTGGGCCGTGTGGATCGCGTACCGCCTGGAGGAGCACGGCCACCGCGTCGCACTCCAACGCTGGGACCCGCAGAACAGCTCCGGCATCGACCAGGCCCTCGACGACCTGGCCCGCTCCGGCAGCCGGGTCCTCCTCGTCCTCAGCGAGCGCTACTTCTCCGCCGGCACCCACACCGACGAGCAGTGGAACACCGCCCTGCGCGCCGTCACCGACCGCCACCCCGACCGGTTCGCGGCGGTCTGCCTCACCGACGCCCCGCTGCCCAGCGCCGTCGCCGTACTGGAGAAGACCGATCTGTGGGGCCTGGACGCGTACGAGGCCGAGTACCGCGTACTGCGCCGCCTGGAGCTGCCCACCGACCGGATCGGCACCGAGACCGGCCGCCGCGGCCCGCGGTTCCCCAACGACCCACCGGAGATCTGGGGCCGCGTCCCGCGCCGCAACCCGCGTTTCACCGGCCGCAACGACGTCATCGGCACCCTGCGCGAGGCGCTGACCGAAGCCCCGCCCGGCGCGTCCACCGTCACCCTTCTCGGGCTCTCCGGCGTGGGCAAGACCCAGGTCGCCACCGAGTACGCCTACCGCTTCGCCTCCGAGTACGACGTGGTGTGGTGGGTCCCCGCCGAGGACCGGCCCACCCTGCGCGAACGCCTCGCCGACCTGGCCCCCGCGCTCGGGCTGCCGCGCGGGGCGGGCAGCTACGGCGAGCAGATCCGGGCCGTCCTCGAAGCGCTGCGGCGCGGAAACCCGTACGGCCGCTGGCTGGTGGTCTTCGACGGCTGCGACAACCCGGACGACCTGATCGACCTGCTGCCCTCCGGCGCGGGCGATGTCATCATCACCTCACGCAACCGCGAATGGGCCGCCCGGCACACCAGCCTCGTCGAGGTCCCGCTCTACGCCCGCCCCGAATCGATCACCTTCATCCGCCGTCGGGCCCTTCGTCTGACCGCCCACGAGGCCGACCAGCTCGCCGAGGCCCTGGAGGACTACCCGCTCGCCCTCGACCAGACGGCGGGCTGGCTCGCCGACTCCCCGCTGCCGGTCGGCGACTACCTCGTCCTGCTCCGGCGCCGGATGGACTCCCGCGAGGCCGTCACGGTCTCCGAGGACTACCCGCTGCCCTTCCCCACCGCCCTCGCCATACTGCTCAACAACGTCCGGGAGAACTTCCCCGACGCCCTCGCCCTGCTCAGGCTGTTCGTCTTCTTCGCCCCCGGCCCGGTGCCGCTGCGCCTGCTGCGCGAATTCCCCGCGGACGACGTGCCCGAACAGCTCGCCGGGCTGATCAACGACCAGATCCGGTGGAACGCCGCCCTCAACAAGCTCGTCCAGTTCTCCGTCGTCCGGCTGGAGTACTCCGACCTGGCCGTGGAGGAGGGCGGCGGCGGGCTGGAGACCGTACAGCTGCACCGCATGGTTCACGGCATCGTGCGCGAGGACCTCTCCGAAGGGGAGGCCGAACCGCTGGCACGTGCCGTACGCCAGGTCCTGGCCGCCGCCGACCCCGGCCGGCCCTCCGACTCCCGTCTGTGGCCCCGGTACGCCGAACTCATCCCGCACCTGGCCACCTCCGGGGTGCTCACCAGCAGCAACCCGCGCATCCAGAACTTCCTGCTGCACTGCCTGCGCTACCTGATCCTCGCCGGCGAGTACCGCACCTGCCTGCGGCTCTCCGAAGAGACCGACCTGATCTGGCGGGCCCTGCTCGGCGAGGACCACCCCAAGGTCCGCGAACTCAGCTACCAGTACGGCGAAGCCCTCCGCAACCTCGGCCTGTTCCGGCGCGCCGAGACCCTGACCCGCGCCCGCGCCGACCGGCTCGCGGGGGAACGCGGCGACCGTGACCTGGAAACCCTGCGCGCCACCAGCTCGTACGGCGGGGTCCTGCTGTGCATCGCCCGCTTCGAACCGGCCCGTCAGATCTTCGAGCACTGCCTGGCGACCTACCGCGAACTCCTCGGCGAGGACGACTCCACCACCCTCGCCGCCCAGAACAACCTGGCCGCCACCTACCGCCTCCTCGGCCGCTACCAGGACGCCTACGACCTCGACCTGGACACCCTGCGCCGCCGCGAACGGGTCCTGAGAACCCACCACATCTCCACCCTCTCCTCCGGGATCGCCTGCGCCATGGGCCTGCGGCTGATGGGCCGCTACCACGAGGCCCAGACCCGGCAGGAACAGGGCGTGAAGATCAACACGCAGGTGCTGGGCCTGGAACACCCGCAGACCCTGCGCGCCGAGCACAACCTCGGGATGTGCCTGCGCCGATCCGGCGACATCCCCGGCGCGGGCCTGCGGCTGCGGACCGTGTGGGAGCGGGCCACCAGGGTGTTCGGGGCGGACTACCCGTGGACCCTGATGGTCGCCTCCGACTACGCCACCTACCTCAGGGAGTACGGGGACGTCGGCGAGGCCCGCCGGATCTCCGAGGACGTGGTCCGCGGCTACCAGTCCCAGCTCGGCCTCGCCCACCCGTACAGCATCGGCACGGTCGGCAACCTCGGCCTCGTCCTGCGGGCCCAGGGCGAACGCAGGGCAGCCCTCTCCCTCGCCGAGCAGGCGCTGGTGGGCATGCGCGGCGCACTCGGCGACCGGCACCCCTGGACGCTCGGCTGCGCCCTGAACGCCACCGGGCACCGGAACATCACCGGGCGGCTGGAGGACGCGCTGGACCTGAGCCGGGAGACGCTGCGCACGGCCGAACAGGTGCTGGGCCCGGACCACCCGATGTCCCTGAGCGCCCAGATCGCCCTGGCGGCGGACCTCCGGTCGGTACGGGAACACGAGGAGGCGGCGAAACACGAGGACGCGGGCATCAAGGGCCTGACCCGCACGCTGGGCGCGCAGCACGTCCACACGATCTCGGCGAAGCAACAGACCAGGCCGTACTGGGACTTCGAACCCCAGCCGTAGGGGGCGTACGAAGCCCCGCGCGGGCGGCTTCGTAGCGCGCGGGCACAGTACGGGACCACCCGGGCGGGGCCGCCGTGCGGCGGGCCCGGTACGGGACCCACGCACGGGGACTTCACCCCCGCGGCCCCACCGCCCCCGCTCGGCGGCTGCCCACCCGCCTCCCTCGGCGCCGGGGCGGGGCCCTTCCCGAGGCGGGCCCACGGGAGCGGCCCCCCGGGTCGGGGGAAGCGCACCAGACCGCTAGTGCAGATGGACCCGCCGCCGGCCGGCGACCAGGACCGGCCGTTCATGATGATGTCCGCCGCATTCACCCGGGCCACGGGTCTCGAGGTCGCCGCGTTCTGGTCGCACCTGCGGGGCCGGCGGGGGCGCCTGCTCGAAGCGCCTTCCCCGGCCTTACAGGCAGTGACGTTCCTCCCCTGAGTACGCCAGGCGCGAGGCAGTCGGTCGTCAGACCTTGCACTGGTGCTGTTCGGCCCGCAGCGCAAGCTCGCCGCGCTCGCGGCGGGCCGCGTCGGCCTCCTCGCGCACCGTGTCGAGACGCTCCTCCAGCTGGGCGACCCGCTCGCGGTAGCGCTCCAGCTCGGCACGTACGAACTCCACGTCGGCCACCTGCTGCGCGGTCTCCTGGCGGACCTTCTCGGTCTCCTCCTGGAACCGGTGCTTGGCCACGTCCAGTTGGGCGAGGGCGAGGTCCGCGGCCTCCTCCGCCAGCGCGGTGCGCTGCTCGGCGTCCAGGGTCCGACGGTCCGCGGCCCTGGTCGCGGTCCGGATGCGCGCCTCGGCGGCGGCCGAGTCCGTGATGATCGCCAGTTCCTCGATGTAGCCGGGCAGGTCCGTGGCCAGCTGGGAGATGAGCGCCACGAGGTCCTCGCGGGTGCCTGAGGCGTCCTTGCCCTCCGGCGCGGCTTCCCCGGCGGTCCACATGGTGGCTTGCGTCGTGTGATCCACGGGGGCGCCGGCCGCCTTGGCCGCCTTCTTGGCCTCGGCCGCCTGGCGTTTCTCGTCCTTGCGCTGCTGGCGCTTGGCACGGAACGTGCGGAACGCACCCAGTGCGTTGTGGTCGGGGTGAGCGCAGTAGCGGGGTGCGGGGTTGTCGGCCGTCGGCGCCTCGGGATGGTTCGTGCACTCCGGGTAAGCGCAGAGGGGGAGCGTCTCGACCGTCATCTTTTCTGCCTTCCAGTGACGTTGCGGGTTCCTCGGGTGCGGCTTGTGCCGACCTGTCGCACTCGGGGATGTACGAACACGCTGGAGGCGGATGGGGACTTGGGGGCGTCCCCAGGGGGTGGCGTCACGGATCCGTAAGATCATCGGCCGGCCCGGGGCGAGACGCCGGAAGGC
>NZ_JBSGZP010000293.1:0-8605 GCF_053611065.1 Streptomyces sp. NPDC054840 | reverse complement strand
GATCAGGGTGCAGGGGTCAGCAGGCGCCCTGGTCCTTCCAGACACCCCAGTCACCGGTGGTGCCGGGCTCCTCGTTCTGCGTCCACCACTGGGCCTTCCAGTTGCGGCCCTTGTGGGAGACGAGGTTGCCGCTGTTGTAGATCGTGCCCGCCACGTACGCCGGGTTGCTGCAGGTCCCGGCCGGAGGCGTGGTCGGCGGGGTCGTGGGGGGAGTGGTCGGCTCGGTGGTCGGGGGTGTGGTCGGGGGCTGGGTGGCGCCGGGCTGCACCGGCGTCGTACCGCGGGCCAGGTCGCCGGCGAGGGCGTAGGTGGTGCCGGAGACGGTCACCGTCCAGTTGGAGGGGGTGGACACCGGCAGGTAGTAGTTGAAGGCCAGGTCCACGGAGGCGCCGGGGGCGAGGGTCTGCCAGGCCGGGAGCTTCAGGGAGACCCGCTGGAAGTCGCCCTTCAGGCCGCCGACGTTGTTGCCGGTGTGGCCGCTGCTGATCACGGTCGTGCCGAAGCCGGACTGGTCGGAGGCGTTGGCCGGGGCCGAGGTGCCGTAGTCGAACCGGAACTCGGTTCCGCCGGGCAGCGTGACGTTCGTGTTGTTGGTGATCTTCAGCTTGGGGGTGAGCGGGTAGTTGGAGTCGCCCAGCTTGAACTCGGTGAACTCCGTCCTGATGTCCACGGCCTGGGTGGGCAGGGTGGTGGCGCCCGCCTTCTTCACGCCGTAGGGCGAGGCCGACTTGAACTTCTGGTACATCGTGTCGGTGAGCGTGTCGCCCACCTCGTACTGGCCCTTGGCCGCGTTGTACACGTAGTCGCCCGCGAGTTCCCAGACCATGGTGCCGCCGATGCCCTTGTCCACCACGTAGTCGGCCTTGGCGGCCACCGACTGCTCGTCCTCGGTGGAGAGGAAGACCTTCTTCTGGGCGTTCCACAGCCACGGCGCCACCAGGGTGGAGTCGTACTTGCGGACGTAGGTGCCGGTCAGGGTGGTGTTCGCCGGGAAGCCGTACTTGGTGACGTAGTCTCCGACGACGCCCTTCTCCAGGTTCTTGGCGTGCCACATCGGGTTGGAACCGGCAGGGGACTCGGCCCCGGTGGTGTCCTTGTCGTGCCACAGGTTGTCGATGCCCACCGCGCCGTCACCGCACTTGGTGAGGCCGGCGCCGGCCGGGCAGGTGGTCGCGGGAGCCTTGCCCCACAGGCCGTCGGTGCCGCCCTGCACGTTCTTGAAGCCGCGGGTGTAGTAGGGCAGGCCGATGTTGATGCGGCCGCCCGGCATGGAGCCGCGGAAGTAGTGGTAGGCCCAGTCGGTGTTGAGGTAGCCGATGCCGCCGTACTGGGAGGTGGAGTAGACGCCGGCGGCGGCGAGTTCGCCGTCCTTGCCGTCGTCGAAGAGCGAGGCGTTGGGGCCGACGTACTCGTTCCAGGCGCCGTGCAGGTCGTAGGACATGATGTTGACGTAGTCCAGGTACTTCTGGACCTGGAACGTCTCCATGCCCCGCAGCAGGTAGCCGGAGGAGGGGGCGGCGACGGAGAGCAGGTAGTGCTTGCCGTCGGCGGCGCCCGCGCGGTCGAGCTTCTCGCGCAGGGACTTCATCAGGGCGGCGTAGCCCTGGACCAGGCCGGCGCGGCGGGCATTGGCCGTCTGCCAGTCCAGCGGATTGCCGGCGTCCTTCATGGTGGTCGGGTATTCGTAGTCGATGTCGACGCCGTTGAACCCGTACGTGCGGATGAACTCGACCGAGGAGTCGGCGAAGGTGTCGATGCCGGCCTGGTTGACCGAGCCATCGGCGTTGGTGGCCATCGAGTAGAAGCCGCCGGAGGCGACCCGGTTGCCGTCGTCGCCGAAGTAGCCGCCGGTCTCCGCCCAACCCCCGACGGATATCAGCGTCTTGACGTTCGGGTATTGCTTCTTGAACTTCGTCAGCTGGTTGAAGTGGCCCTTGTAGGGGAGGGCCGGGTCCATCTCGGCGCCGGCGACGCCGGGCCAGGTCATCCCGGTGGCGGCGTTGGTCCCGCTGTCCGAGCCGACGGAGATCTTGTTGTCGGCGCCCACGTGGGCGAAGGCGTAGTTCAGGTGGGTGACCTTGGACCACGGGATGTTGTGGGCGAGGTAGGCAGGGGTGCCGTCCTTGCCGGTGCGCCAGCCGGTGAAATATCCGATGACGCGACGCTGGTGGTCGGCGCCCATCTTCTCGCGGCCTGCGGCGTCGTAGACCGAGCAGTACGGGACGTCGACGCCGGCGGTCTTGTACAGCCCGTCGGGGCGACAGCCCTCGTTGTCGGCCGCGTGGGAGACGCCCGCCGAGAGCCCGCCCACCAGGAGGCCGGCGATTGCGGCGCCGGCTGCCAGGAGCATCGCTCTCGTACGTGTGGGGGACGGCATTGTGCCTCCTGGGGAGGGGAGGTTGCAGGACACAACTGGACACAACATGGAGCAACGGGATGGATGCGTAAGTGTGTTGGCCCGTGACGTGCGCACATCTGACGGGCTGTTCCCGGGAAGATGAAGCGAACGTTAAGAGGACTAGACCACCCCGGTCAATAGGTCTGGACCAACCCCGCCCGACTTGACAAAGTGCACTCCGGCATCGGCCTTCTGTGAGCCAGCCCACACCACATCACCCGCATGGTGTCCGATCACCCGTGGCAGACTGGCTGGAGTACCAGTAGCAGCGCACTCCGGGGTCGGTGTAATTCCGAACCGGCGGTTATAGTCCGCGACCCGTCCGCAGCCAGCGGTCGGTTGACCAGGTGAGATTCCTGGACCGACGGTTAAAGTCCGGATGGGAGGCAGTGCGCGGCGGGCCAGTCACCGGTACGCCGCCGTCGGCGGTTCGTCGGCATATCCCTGTGGATATGCCTGGTCGAACCGTTTTTCCGGCCTCGGCGTCCCCTGTGCGCTGTACCGCTTCATCTGTCGTATCCCGACAGGCCCCGGAGTCCGTGCCCGATGAGGCAGGAGGACCCGGTGGCGACACACGCCGCGCACGCAGCACCCGACGCGGACACCCGTGCCATGCGTCGAGCCGTCGAGCTCGCGGCCCGCGGACTCGGCTCCACCAGCCCCAACCCGGTCGTCGGCTGCGTCATCACCGACGCCTCGGGCGCCGTCGTCGGCGAGGGCTGGCACGAACGGGCCGGCGGCCCGCACGCCGAGATCCACGCCCTGCGCGCGGCAGGAGCGGCCGCCCACGGCGGCACCGCCTACGTCACCCTCGAACCCTGCAACCACACCGGCCGTACGGGGCCCTGCGCCCAGGCTCTCGCAGGCGCCGGGATCGCCCGCGTGGTCTACGCCGTCTCCGACCCGAACCCGCAGGCCAGCGGCGGCGGCGCCACCCTGCGCGCGGCCGGGATCGACGTCGCGGCCGGTCTCCTCGCGGACGAGGCCGAGGCGGGCAACATCGCCTGGCTGACCTCCGTACGCCTGGGCCGGCCCCACGTCACCTGGAAGTACGCGGCCACCCTCGACGGCCGCAGCGCCGCCGCGGACGGCAGCAGCCGCTGGATCAGCTCCGCCGAGTCCCGGGCCGACGTCCACCGGCTGCGCGCCGAGAGCGACGCCGTCCTCGTCGGCGGCGGCACCCTGCGGGCCGACGACCCGCACCTCGCCGTCCGCGGCGTCGAGCACGCCACGCAGCCGCTGCGCATCGCCCTCGACGCCCGCGCCACGCTCCTGCCGACCGCCCGCGTCCTCGACGACGCCGCGCCCACACTGCTCGTCGTCGGCGAGGACGCCGACACCCGGCACCTGCCCGGCGTCGAACTGCTCCGGCTGCCCCTGCGCGACGGCCGCATCGGCGTCAACGACCTCCTCGACCGCCTGTTCCGGCGCGGCGTGCGCTCCGTCCTGCTGGAAGGCGGCCCCACACTGGCCGGCGCCTTCCTCGAAGCCGGCGCCGTCGACCGCGTCGTCGGCTACCTCGCCCCGGCCCTGCTCGGCGCCGGCCCCGCGGCGCTCGCCGACGCCGGGATCAAGAGCATCTCCGGTGTCCAGCGCCTCGACATCACCGAGGCCGTCCGCATCGGCCCCGATCTCCGCATCACCGCAGTCCCCGTCACCACCGCCACCGCCACCAAGGAGCACTGAGTGTTCACCGGAATCGTCGAAGAACTGGGCGAGGTCACCGCTGTCGAGCAGCTCGAGGAAGCCTCCCGCTTCCGGCTGCGCGGCCCCCTCGTCACCGAGGACGCCAAGCACGGTGACTCCATCGCGGTCAACGGTGTCTGCCTCACCGTCGTGGAGACCGCGAACGGCGAGTTCACCGCCGACGTCATGCAGGAGACCCTCAACCGCTCCAGCCTCGGCGCCCTGACCAAGGGCTCCCGGGTCAACCTGGAGCGCCCGATGGCCCTCGGCGGACGGCTCGGCGGTCACCTGGTGCAGGGACACGTGGACGGCACCGGCGAGATCATCTCCCGGACCCCCTCGGAGCACTGGGAGATCGTCAAGGTCGCCCTCCCCGAGAACCTCTCCCGCTACGTCGTCGAGAAGGGCTCCATCACGGTCGACGGCGTCAGCCTCACCGTGGTCGAGGCCGCCGCCGACTGGTTCACCATCAGCCTCATCCCCACCACCCTCGCGCTGACCACCCTCGGCATCAAGCAGAGCGGCGACCCGGTCAACCTGGAGGTCGACGTCCTCGCGAAGTACGTCGAGCGCCTCCTGGGCGCCGGCGTGAACCCGCTGCACGCGACGGGAGACGCCCGGTGAGCGCCCTGACCTGGCTCAACGCGGAGGCCTTCACCGTCATCGGCCAGAAGGTCATCTGGTCCGACATGATCGGCAACCTGATCGGCCTGGCCGCGCTCGCCCTCGGCTGGCGCCGCTCCCTGTGGACCTGGCCCGCCCAGCTCCTCTCCGGCGTGATCCTCATCGCCGCCTACGCCTCCGCGCACCTCGCGGGCGGCGTCGGCAAGCAGCTCCTCGTCATCGGCGTGGCCGTGTGGGGCTGGCGCGCCTGGCAGCTCGGCCGCCGCAAGGCCCAGGACGGCTCCATCGCCGTACGCACCGCCACCTGGAAGGAGCGCGTAATGCTCCTGGCCGGCGCGGTGCTCGGCACCCTCGCCGTCGGCGGCCTCTTCATGCTCTTCCCGAACCTGTCGTGGAGCCCGTGGGCCGACGCGTACATCTTCGTCGGCACCATCGTCGCGATGGTCGCCCAGGCCCGCGGACTCGTCGAGTTCTGGTTCGCCTGGCTGCTCGTCGACCTGGTCGGCGTCCCCCTCGCCTTCAACAACGGACTGGCCTTCTCCGGCCTCGTCTACGTCGTCTACTTCGCCCTCGTGCTCTGGGGCGCCTACGACTGGTATCAGCGTTCTCGCACCACCCCCGCCCCGGCCCTGGAAGGAGCAACGGCATGACCAGCCTCAAGCCCGTGCCCGACATCCCCGAAGAGGCCTTCCGCCTCGACCCCGTCGAGCAGGCCGTCCGTGACATCGCGGCGGGCCGCCCCGTCGTCGTCGTCGACGACGAGGACCGCGAGAACGAGGGCGACCTCGTCATCGCCGCCGAGAAGGCCACGCCCGAGATCATCGCCTTCATGATGAGCGAGTGCCGCGGCCTGATCTGCGCCCCGATGGAGGGCCCCGAGCTGGAGCGGCTCGAACTCCCGCAGATGGTCCAGAACAACACCGAGTCGATGAAGACCGCCTTCACCGTCTCCGTCGACGCGAGCGCCGCCCACGGTGTCACCACCGGCATCTCGGCCGCCGACCGCGCCACCACCCTGCGCCTGCTCGCCGACGGGGTCAGCGAGCCCGGCGACTTCGTCCGCCCCGGCCACATCTTCCCGCTGCGCGCCAAGCCCGGCGGCGTCCTGGTCCGCAACGGCCACACCGAGGCCGCCGTCGACCTCGCCCGCCTCGCGGGCCTGCGCCCGGCCGGCGCCATCGTGGAGATCGCCGGCGAGGACGGCGTCATGCTGCGCCTGCCCGAGCTGATCCCCTTCGCCCGCAAGCACGGCCTGACGATCATCTCCATCGAGGACCTGATCGCCTACCGCCGCTCCGCCGAGCCCACCGTGCACCGCGAGGCCGAGGTCAGCCTGCCGACCGCCTTCGGCGAGTTCACCGCCTACGGCTACCGCTCCACCGTCGACGGGGTCGAGCACGTCGCCCTCGTCCACGGGGAGATCGGCGACGGCAGCGACATGCTGGTCCGCATGCACTCCGAGTGCCTCACCGGCGACATCTTCGCGTCCGAGCGCTGCGACTGCGGCCCCCAGCTGCACGCCTCCATGGAACGCATCAAGGCGGAGGGCCGAGGCATCGTCGTCTACCTGCGCGGACACGAGGGCCGCGGCATCGGACTCCTGTCCAAGCTGCGCGCCTACGAGCTCCAGGAACTGGGCCGCGACACCCTCGACGCCAACCTGGAACTCGGCCTGCCCGCCGACGCCCGCGACTACGGCGCCGGCGCGCAGATCCTCGCCGACCTCGGCGTGCACAGCGTCCGGCTGATGACCAACAACCCCGAGAAGTCCGACGCCCTCGTCCGGCACGGCATCACGGTCTCCAGCCGGGAGCCGATGCCCATGCAGGCCGGCGAACACAACCTGCGGTACCTGCGCACCAAGCGGGACCGGATGGGCCACGACCTGCCCTGGCTGGACGGGCCCGTGACCACCTCCGCCTGCGGCAACCAGTAGGCACGCACCACCACTCGTACACATATCCACCCACCCCACCCCACCCCACCCCACCCCACCCCACCCCACCACGAACCACCGAGGAGCAGAGCTGTGAGCGGCAAGGGCGCACCCGAACTGAGCGTGAAGAACTGCGGAGACCTTCGAGTCGCCGTGATCGCGGCCCAGTGGCACGAGAAGGTCATGGACGGACTGGTCGACGGAGCCCTGCGGGCACTGCACGAGCTGGGCATCGACGAGCCCACCCTGCTCCGGGTTCCCGGCAGCTTCGAGCTCCCGGTCGTGGCGAAGGTACTCGCCGGTCGCGGTTACGATGCCGTCGTCGCCCTCGGAGTGGTCATCCGCGGCGGCACCCCGCACTTCGACTACGTCTGCCAGGGCGTCACCCAGGGCCTGGTACAGGTGTCGATCGACACCGGAGTCCCTGTCGGCTTCGGAGTACTGACGTGCGACAACGACGAGCAGGCGCTCGACCGCGCCGGGCTTGAGGGGTCGAACGAGGACAAGGGGCACGAAGCGGTCACCGCCGCCGTCTCCACCGCCATGACCCTGCGGACCGTCAGCGAACCCTGGCGCTGAGTGGCGACGGGCAACCCCGTATTCTGAGGACCATCATGGCTGACAAGACCCCCAAGACCTTCGAGGAGCTCTTCACCGAGCTCCAGCTCAAGGCCGCCGAAGGCGACCCCAGCACCTCCCGCACCGCCGAGCTCGTCCACAAGGGCGTCCATGCCATCGGCAAGAAGGTCGTCGAGGAGGCCGCCGAGGTCTGGATGGCCGCCGAGTACGAGAGCAAGGAAGCCGCCGCCGAGGAGATCTCCCAGCTGCTCTACCACGTCCAGGTGATGATGGTGGCGCGCGGGATCTCCCTCGACGACGTCTACGCCCACCTCTGAGTTCCGGCACGCACACCCGCCCGCAATCCCGTAACCACGCACCAAAGGAAGCCCCATGCTGCGCATCGCCGTCCCCAACAAGGGTTCACTCTCCGGACCGGCGTCGGCGATGCTCCATGAGGCCGGCTACCGGATGCGCAAGGAGTCCAAGGAGCTCGTGGTCGTCGACCCCGAGAACGAGGTGGAGTTCTTCTACCTCCGCCCCAAGGACATCGCCATCTACGTCTCCTCGGGCAAGCTCGACATCGGCATCACCGGCCGCGACCTGCTGCTCGACTCCGGCGCCAGCGCCGAGGAGATCCTGCCGCTGAACTTCGGCCGCTCCACTTTCCGCTACGCCACCACCCCCGGCACGGCGAAGGGTCCCGAGGACTTCTCCGGGATGACGATCGCGACCTCGTACGAGGGAATCGTCGCCAAGCACCTCGCCGAGAAGGGCATCGACGCCTCCGTCGTGCACCTCGACGGCGCGGTCGAGACCGCCATCCAGCTCGGCGTCGCCCAGATCATCGCGGACGTCGTCGAGACCGGCACCAGCCTGCGCAACGCCGGCCTGGAGGTCATCGGCGAGCCGATCCTCACCTCCGAGGCCGTTGTCATCCGCGGCAACGGCGCCGACGCCGGCGACCCGCAGGTCCAGCAGTTCCTGCGCCGCCTGCAGGGCGTCCTGGTGGCCCGCAGCTACGTGATGATGGATTACGACTGCCGCGCCGAGCACCTGGAGCGCGCCGTCGCCCTCACTCCCGGCCTGGAGTCCCCGACGGTCTCCCCGCTGCACAACGAGGGCTGGGTCGCCGTCCGCGCGATGGTCCCCGCCAAGGAAGCCCAGCGGATCATGGACGACCTGTACGAACTCGGCGCGCGGGCGATCCTCACCACCTCGATCCACGCCTGCCGCCTCTAGGGCGTGTTTTGAAGAGTCCCGCCTGGCCTGCGGGCGCCCGGCGCTACTTTTAAGACACGCCCCTAACTTGATCTTTAACCCGTGCGGCGTGGGCGAGGGGTCGTCGACTTCTTCGTTTTCGGTTTCGTGGTGTCGGGTTTGCGGACTGTGTGCACGTCGTA
>NZ_JBSGZP010000292.1:0-8625 GCF_053611065.1 Streptomyces sp. NPDC054840 | reverse complement strand
GCGGCCGACGGCCGCTCCGATGGGTACGGTCGCCCGCCGGTCCGCCCCTGTACGTCTCCGACGTCGTCAACAACCGGGTCGTCGAGGTGGCCGTGGACGGGAGTGGCCGGACCACCGTGCCCACCACCGGCCTCTCCCAGCCAGCCGGACTGGCCCCCGACGCCGCCGGTGACCTCTACATCGCCGACAGCGGCAACAACCGCGTGGTGAAGCCGGCCGCGGGCAGCGGTGCGCAGAGCACGGTGCCCACCCTCGGCCTCAACTCCCCGCTGGACCTCGCGCTCGACGGCTCCGGCAACCTCTACGTGGCCGACGGCTTCGACAACCGGGTGGTACGGGTCCGCGAAGACGGGCGGCGGACAGGTCACACTCGCCTTCACCGGCCTCAACACGCCGACGGGTCTCGCGTTCCCGCCCGTCGGCGCGCGACAGGGACACGGCGGGGACCGGTAGCGGCCGGCAGGCGTCGGTCAGGGCCGGTCAGGGCTTCGGCCACAGCCGACGCCACAGCGGGGGCCCCGCGCTGATCGCGAGGGCCAGGCCGACCGCGAGGGCCACGCCCTTCCAGGGCTCCGCGAAGAGGGTGCCGCCCAGGATGCCGATCAGACTGTACGCAGCCGCCCAGGCCAGGCACGCCGGGGCGTCGCCGCGGGCGAAGCGGCGCAACGGCATCTGCGCCAGGAGACAGGCCAGCATCACCGGGATCCGGCCGGCCGGGACCAGCCGCGACAGGACCAGGACGAGTACCCCGTGCTCGTCGAGGCGCGTCCGCGCCTGCTCCAGCCGCTCCGGCGTGGCCCGGCCGCGCAGCGCCTCCAGCCAGCGCGAGCCGCCCCGTGAGCGCACCCCGCGCTGCCCGAGCCAGTACAGCGTCATGTCCCCGGTGAACGCCGCCAGTGCCGACACCGCGAACACCAGCAGCACCCCGTAGGGCGGCGACTGGTGGTGGAAGGCCACGACGGCCGCCGAACTCACCAGTGCGCCCGTCGGGATGACGGGTACCAGCGCACCCAGCGCCACCAGCAGGAACAGCGCCGGGTACCCCACCGCCTGCTGGGTGCTCTCCGGCGGTACCTGATCGGCCGCCGCCGCGAGCTCGCGCCACGTCACGGCAGTCGCACCCGCTCGCCGTGCTGCGGTACCCGTACGGTCACCTTGGGCGCCAGCTGCCGTGCGAGCCGCTCGAACTCCTCGCCGGGAGCGTGGAATTCGTGCGGCCGTACCGCGTCCATCCCGACGGGCCAGTACGTCCCGTAGTGCACCGGAACCGCCGCCGCGGGCGCCAGCCGGGCCAGCGCCCGCGCCGCCCGCCCCGCGTCCAGGTGGCCCGGGCCGAGGTACGGCCCCCAGCCGCCCACCGGCAGCAGGGCCACGTCCACCGGTCCGACCTCCTCGGCCATCGTGTCGAACAGGCCGGTGTCCCCGGCGAAATAGGTCCGCGCCGCGCCCTGCACCACGTAACCGAGCGCCGGGCACAGGCGCGGCCCGAACGGCAGCCGCCGTCCGTCGTGCCGTGCGCGGACCGCCCGGACCCGTACGCCCTCCCGTACGGGGACCTCCTCGCCCGGCACCACCTCCGTCACGGCCAGCCCGCGCAGCCCGGCGACGCGCGCCAGCCCCGGCACGGCCCGGCGCGCCCCGCGCGGCACCACCAGCCGCGTGCCGGGCGCGAGCCGCGCCAACGACGGCAGATGCAGGTGGTCGGCGTGCAGATGGGAGACCAGCACCACGTCGGCCGCCGCCGCCTCGGGCAGGGGCACCGCCCCGCGCCGCCGCCGCAGGTGTGCGAGCCGCCGGGCGAACAGCGGGTCCGTGAGCAGCCGGACCCCGGAGTCCTCGACGGTGCACGTGGCATGACCCCACCAGGTGATCTCCACCTGCACCCGGCCCTCCCTCCCTCGCGCCTCGTCACGAGCCTAAAGTCTGCCCTGCGCGGCCGCTCGGAATCGGATCTCGGCCGCCCCCTCCTCTACGCGGGAGTATCGGAGTAGGGTCCGGCGGCATGGAAGAGTTGCGCGTGGCCGCGATCACCAGCCTGGCCCCGCTCGAAGACCTCGACGCCGACCCCTTCGCCGTGGACACCCGCGGCCAGCACGCCGTGTGCGCGCGCTGGGCCGCCGACCGGGGCTACGTCGTGAGGAAGCAGTTGCTGGTCTACGGGCTCCGCGCCGACCACTGCGGCCTCTGGTCCGATGTCGACACCGGGCAGGTGGACCTCTTCGTCGCCGCCAATCACCGGGTGCTGGCCCGGGCGCTGCGCTCCGTCGAGGAGTTCACCGCCGAGTGCGAGCGGCGCGGCGTACGGCTGGAGACCGTCGGGGCCGAGGAACCCCGGTACACCTCCGCGATGAAGGCCGAGGTGCACCGCAGGCTGTCCATGCCGACCGCCGGCTACGACGGCACCTGACACCTGACACCTGACCTGACCCGTCCTGGCACCTGACCTGACCCGTTCCGGAAGCCCGCTCCACACCCCGGTGCGCCGTCCGCTTCGCCCGACCGGGCGCGCCGTGCTGTGCGAGCCTGGAGGGCGGGACAGGGCTCGCGGGAGGTGGCGGCGTGGGGCGAGGACGGTGGCGGACCGCGGGGAGCGCCCTGGTGCGGGTGCTCCTGGTGTGGGCCGTGTCCACCCTCACGATGCTCGCCCTGGCCGGAATCCTGCCGGACTTCCGGCTGCAGTCCGACGACGGTGACAGCATCACGCAGATCGGGCTGACCGCCGCCTGGGCCGCCGGGGCCTTCGGTCTGCTGAGCGCGCTGGTCTGGCCTGTGCTCGTCCGGGCCCTGCTGCTGGTGCCCGCACTGGTGCTCGGGCTGCTCGTCTTCTTCCTCAACGGCTCGCTCCTGCTGCTGGCGCTCAGCCTGATCCCGGACGGCCGGAGCGAGGCGGCCCCCGAGACCGCGGTGGTCGTCGCCGCCGTGATGTCCGCGGTGGCGTCGGCGACCTCGACCGCACTCGCCGTGCGCGACGACGAGGCCTACCGGCGGCGGCTCTACCGGCTCGCCGACCGGCGCCGCCGCAGGCAGGGCGAGGCGGACCCGGCCCCTGCCGCCGAGGGACCGCCGGGCCTGCTCATGCTCCAGCTGGACGGCGTGGGGTACGAGGAGTTGCGCCGTGCGTGCGCCGACGGGCTGATGCCCACCGTCGCGGGCCTGCTGGACAGCGGCCACCGCGCCCGCTCCTGGCGTACCGACTGGTCGAGCCAGACCGGTGCCAGCCAGCTGGGGATCCTGCACGGCTCCAACTTCGACGTGCCGGCCTTCCGCTGGTACGAGAAGGACACCGGCGAGGTGATGGTCTGCAACCGGCCGACCAGCGCCGCCGAGCTCCAGCGGCGGGCCATCGGGCGCACCGGCCACGGCGGACTGCTCACGCCGGACGGGGCGAGCCGGGGCAACCTGTTCAGCGGCGGCGCCGACCAGCTGGCGCTGGTGCTGTCGGTCTCGGCCCGGCGGGGGCCGGCCAACCGGTCCCGCGCCGGCTACTTCGCGTACTTCTCCGATCCGGCCAACGCCGTCCGTACGGCCGGGTCCTTCGTGGCCGAGGTGGTCCGCGAGGTCGTCCAGTCACTGCGGGCGCGGATCCGCGGGGACCGGCCGCGGGTGTCGCGGGGCGGGCTGTACCCCTTGATCCGGGCCTTCGCGACCGTGGTCGAACGGGACGTGGTCGTCGCGGCCGTGATCGGCGACATGCTCGCCGGGCGCTCAGCGGTCTACGCCGACCTGGTGGCCTACGACGAGGTCGCACACCACTCGGGCCCGCGCGGCCGGGACACCGACCGGGTGTTGCAGCGCCTGGACCGCAGCCTCGCGCTGATCACCCGGGTCGCCGAGCACGCGCCGCGCCGGTACCGGATCGTGCTGCTGTCCGATCACGGCCAGAGCCCGGGGGAGACCTTCCTCGGTCGGTACGGGCTGACCCTCAAGGCCCTCGTCCGAGCGGGCTGCGGGCTGCCCGTCTCCCGCCGGGCCGGCCGGACCCGCAGCGGGGCCGAGGCCCGGGCGGCCGTCCTCGCGGCGCTCCACCGGCCGGTGGAGGAGGGCGAGGAGGCGCACCCGGGGCCGGGCTCCGATCCGGTGGTGCTGGCCTCGGGCAACCTCGCCCTGATCTCCTTCCCGGACATCCCCGGCCGGGCTTCCCGGGCGCGCGTCGAGCGCGCGCACCCCGCCCTGCTGGCCACCCTGGCGAACCATCCGGGCGTGGGATTTCTGCTGGTGGACGGGGTGGTGCTCAGCCGGGGCGGAAGGGCGGCCCGGCTGGACGTCCCGGGGGAGGCGGAGGAGCTGCTGGCTCCCTTCGGCCCGGGCGCGGCGCAGGCCGTCCGGCGGGCCGACACCTTCCCGCACGTGGCGGACGTGATGGTGAACTCTGCGTACGACCCGCGGACGGGCGCGGTGCACGCCTTCGAGGAGCAGATCGGCTCGCACGGCGGGCTGGGCGGGGCACAGGGGCACCCGTTCCTGATGTGGCCCACGGAACTGTCGGACCCGGGGGAGGAACTGGCCGGAGCGGAGGCGGTGCACGCCGTGCTGCGGCGCTGGTTGCGGGAGGCGGACGGGCCGCAGATACCGGTGGTGGTGCCGGTGGGCGAGGCGCTGGCCGCGCCGGTGGGCGAGGCGCTGGCCGTGCCGGCGGGGGAGGCGGTGGGCGAGCCCGCGGGGCTGCCGGTGGAGGAAACCCCGCCCGGGGACGGAACTACCGGAAGGCTTCCTTCCGCAGGGGTGCCCGCGCGGGACGAAATCCGCTGATTTTGTGCCACATCCACGGTGGTCAACCATGTGTTGATCTGACCAGCATGTGAGACATCCAGAGGCGCACCACCGATGACCAGCACCGCAACCCTGCCCGCCGAGGCCGCCGCACCCGCCGAGACCGCCGCACCCGCCGAGCAGGGCCGCGACCCCCACGCGCGCCGCTTCGGCCTTCCCGTCGCGACCTGCCTGGTCATGGGCAACATCATCGGCGGCGGGATCTTCCTTCTGCCCGCCTCGGTCGCTCCCTTCGGCACCATCAGCCTCGTCGCCTTCGCCGTCCTCACCGTCGGCGCGATCGCCCTCGCCCTGGTCTTCGGCCGGCTCGCCGAACGCCACCCGCAGACGGGCGGTCCCTACGTCTACGCCCGCGCCGCCTTCGGCGACTTCGCCGGCTTCCTCGCCGCCTGGAGCTACTGGATCACCGCCTGGGTCTCGAACGCGGCCCTGGCCGTGGCGGCCGTCGGCTACCTCACGGTGCTGTTCCCCGCCGCGGGCGAGCACAAGTGGTCCATGTGCATGGCCGCCCTCGCCGTCCAGTGGCTCCCGGCCCTCGCCAATCTGGCGGGCACCCGCTACGTCGGTGCGGTGCAAGTCGTGGCCACCGTACTGAAGTTCGTCCCGCTGCTCCTGGTCGCGGTCGGCGGGCTGTTCTTCTTCGACCCCGCCCACCTCGGCCCCTTCCGGGCCACCGACCAGAGCGCGGCCGGCGCCGTCTCCGCCTCCGCGGCGATCCTGCTGTTCAGCTACCTCGGCGTCGAGTCCGCCACCGTCAGCGCCGGCGAGGTCCGCGACCCGGCCCGCAACGTCGGCCGGGCCACGGTCCTGGGCACCGTGGGCGCCGCCACCGTGTACCTGCTCGGCACCGTCGCCGTCTTCGGCCTGGTCGCCCACGACCGGCTGGTCTCCTCCACCGCCCCCTTCACCGACGCCGTCGACGCCATGTTCGGCGGCACCTGGGGCGGCACCGTGGTCGCCTGCGCCGCCGTGATCTCGATGCTCGGCGCCCTCAACGGCTGGACGCTGCTCAGCGCGCAGACCCCGTACGCCGCCGCCAAGGACGGTCTCTTCCCGAAGGCCTTCGAGAGGAAGAAGCGCGGCGTCCCCGTCGTCGGCGTGATCGTCACCGTCTCGCTGGCCTCCGCCCTCACCGTCTACAACTACACGGCCGCAGCCCAGGGCGTCTTCGAGAGCCTCGTCCTGATCACCACCTTCACGGCGACCGTCCCCTACCTGCTGGCCACCGCCGCGCAGATCTACTTCCTGCTCTCCGGGCAGCGCGAGCGGGTCCACCCCGGCCGCCTGGCCCGCGACGGCGTCCTCGCCGCCATAGCCTTCGGCTTCTCGCTGTGGCTGGTCGCCGGCTCCGGCTACGCGGCCGTCTACCAGGGCGTGCTCTTCCTCTTCGCGGGTGTCCTCGTCCACGCCGCAATGTCCGCCAGGAAGCACCGCGCCGCCGCGTCCCCCGCGGAGTAGCGTGGAACAGGGGGCCGGCCAGGGGGCGCCAAGGAACCGCCATGTCCGCGATGAGGAAGAGCATCGACATCGACCGCAGGCCCGAGGACGTCTACTCGTACCTGACGGACCCCACCCACCTGCCGGAGTGGCAGGACAGCGCCGTATCCGCCGTCCCGATCGGCGATCTCCCCGTGCACGTCGGTTCGAGGATCCTCGTCACCCGGCAGATCGGCCGCCGGAGGGTTCCCACGACCATGGAGTTCGTGGAGCTCGACCCGCCGCGGAGCTGGCACGTGCACGGCATCGACGGACCGGTACGACCTGATGTGCGCGGCACCATCGAACCCCTCGACGGCGGCGCCCGCTCCCGCGTCACCCTGGACGTCGATTTCGAGGGCCACGGCGTGGGCCGGGCCCTCGTCCCCCTTGTGGTCAGGCCCATGGTCCGCAAGGAGATGCCCCGGGGCGAGGAGAAGCTCAAGCACCTCCTCGAAACCTGACCCTCGCGGCCGGGGACGAGAACCGGATGCCCCAAAGCCGTGCGGTGCGTCGACCCGGGCCGCACGCCGTCACCGTCGTCCCCCGCTCCTGGTGGAGGCCGCCCCGGACATGCCGGCCCGCCGGACATGCCGGCCCGACCCGCGCCCGTGCGCGTCACGCGCGCTGCCTGCGGCTGAGCCGGTAGATGCCGTAGGTGGTGGCGAGGATGATGTCCACCGCCGCCCACAGGGCGATCAGGAGCCCGACACCGATCGCGGTTCCGACCTCTCCGCCGTCCCGGCAGATCTGGAGGGCGTCGCCGGTCAGCCCGACACAGGCGTCGGGAAGATCGGGGGCCTCGTTCACGGCCGTGATAATCCAGACGAGGAAGAGGATCTGCACCGCGAGGAAGACCCAGAAGAAGACCCGGTGGGGCTTTGCCGGGCGGGGGGAAGGGCGGGCCGTCGGGCCCTCAGGGCGCGGACCCCACTCCGGGGGCCGCGAGGGAGGGGGCGGGAGCGGGGTGTCGGCCATGGGCGGAACCTCCTCGGCGAGCGAGGCGGGGACGGGCCGGGTGCCCGTCGGCGTCATGCCCACCATCCCATTGCTCGACGCAGCACGCCCCCGACCCGCGGGTCCGCAGGTCAGGGGCGGGGAGATCGACTCAGTCGAGGTAGTCGCGCAGCACCTGCGAACGCGACGGGTGGCGCAGCTTCGACATCGTCTTGGACTCGATCTGGCGGATGCGCTCACGGGTGACCCCGTACACGCGGCCGATCTCGTCCAGGGTCTTCGGCTGGCCGTCCGTGAGGCCGAAGCGCATGGAGACCACGCCCGCCTCGCGCTCCGAGAGCGTGCCCAGGATGGACTGGAGCTGCTCCTGGAGGAAGGTGAAGGAGACCGCGTCCGCCGGGACGACCGCCTCGGAGTCCTCGATGAGGTCACCGAACTCGCTGTCGCCCTCCTCACCCAGAGGGGTGTGCAGGGAGATCGGCTCACGGCCGTACTTCTGGACCTCGATGACCTTCTCGGGGGTCATGTCGAGTTCCTTGCCCAGCTCCTCCGGGGTGGGCTCACGGCCCAGGTCCTGGAGCATCTGGCGCTGCACACGGGCGAGCTTGTTGATGATCTCGACCATGTGCACGGGGATGCGGATGGTGCGCGACTGGTCGGCCATGGCGCGCGTGATCGCCTGGCGGATCCACCACGTGGCATAGGTCGAGAACTTGTAGCCCTTGGTGTAGTCGAACTTCTCGACCGCGCGGATCAGACCCAGATTGCCCTCCTGGATCAGGTCCAGGAAGAGCATGCCGCGGCCGGTGTAGCGCTTGGCGAGGGAGACCACGAGGCGGAGGTTGGCCTCCAGCAGGTGGTTCTTCGCGCGGCGGCCGTCCTCGACGATGATCTCCAGCTCGCGCTTGAAGGCGGGCTTGTGGTCCTCCTCCTCTTCGAGCTTGTACTCGGAGAACAGACCCGCCTCGATGCGCTTGGCGAGCTCCACCTCCTGCTCGGCGTTGAGGAGGGGCACCTTGCCGATCTGCTTGAGGTAGTCCTTGACGGGGTCGGCGGTCGCTCCGGCCACCATGACCGGCTGGGCCGGGGCGTCGTCCTCGTCGTCGTCGGACAGGACGAAGCCCTGGGTGCCGCCGGCCTTGGGCGCCTCGTCCTCGGCCTCGTCGGCGAGGTCCTCGGCAGCCCAGTCCTCGCCCTCGGCGACGGGGGTCTCGCCCTCGTCGGCGTCCTTGGTGCCGGTCTTCTTCGCCGCCGTCTTCTTCACAGCGGTCTTCTTCACGGCGGTCTTCTTGACCGTGCGCTTCTTCGGCTCGGCGGCGGCCTCGGCCGACGTCTCGTCCTCGATGGCGACGGCCGACGAAGCGGATATCGCCGTGGCGGTGGTGGCGGCCGTGGTCGCGGCGGCGGCCGCGGTCTTACGGG
>NZ_JBSGZP010000291.1:0-8631 GCF_053611065.1 Streptomyces sp. NPDC054840 | reverse complement strand
TCCGGTGTGGTGCATCGCAAGGCGGAGGGCCGCGGCTCGTACTGGACGTACTCGCGCGGTCCGACAACGCGGCGAGGTGCCGTGCCGGGCGTCGTAACCCGGTGAACCTTTCCGGTCACAGCACTAGATCCGGGGTGGCCTCGTAGAGTGGGCGCCCGGGATGCTCGGCGTCCACACAACCACCGGTCGGTGTCGGGGCCGGCCGAGGTGGCGCGGCTGGTCGGAGCGGTCGCGGACGCCGCGGAACTCACGGCGCTTCCCGGCGACGGTGCGACCGCGAGGGCCGAGCTGCACAGACCTGGCTTCCGCGGCCGCCGGTGAACAGCCGGGGACGGATGTGCGGGCCGAGCCGGCCGCCGTCCGCGCGGGGTGCCGACGTGCGGCTCTCGCCGTCGGCCTGCCCGTTCCCGTCGCCTTCTGGCCCGGAGAACAGCGTCGAAACCACCCCGGTCTCCTTCACCCAGTGGATCCCCGAAACGTCGATCGTGTGCACCACCCCGGGTCGATACACCTGGACCTTCTCACCATCCGCAGGAACTCCGCGGCCCGAGGCGGCGACTGCCCCCGGCCGAGGAACTGCTTCGTGTCTGTGCCTACTGGTAGCAGCCATACGTGCGTCTCGCCTGGGTAGCTGCGGGGTGTGAACGACCAAGATTCTCCACGGACAGAGGCCGAGGACCTGTTGGCGGGGCTGAGCGTGGATGACCGACGGCCGGAACAGCCTGTGCTTCTGGACTCGTCGGGTGCCCCGATCCGCACGTGGCGGGAGAACTACCCGTACGACCGCAAGGTCCGTCGGGCGGAGTACGAGCGGACGAAGCGGATCCTGCAGATCGAGCTCCTGAAGCTGCAGCACTGGGTCAAGGACACCGGTGCCCGGTTGGTGGTGATCTGCGAGGGCCGGGACGCCGCAGGCAAGGGGGGCACGATCCAGCGTTTCACCGAAAGGCTCAATCCGCGCGGGGCTCGGATCGTCGCCCTGACCAAGCCGACCGAGCGGGAGTCGGGACAGTGGTACTTCCAGCGGTACGTCGCCCACCTGCCGGCCGCCGGTGAGATCGTCTTCTTCGACCGCTCCTGGTACAACCGGGCCGGTGTGGAGACGGTCATGGGGTTCTGCACCCCGGACCAGTGCGAGCTGTTCCTGCGGCAGTGCCCCGCCTTCGAGGCCATGCTCGTCGAGGACGGGATCCTCCTGGTGAAGTTCTGGTTCTCGGTCTCCCGCGCCGAACAGCGCACCCGCTTCGCGATCCGGCAGGTCGACCCCGTGCGGCAATGGAAGCTGTCACCCACCGACCTGGCCTCCCTGGACCGGTGGGACGCCTACACCACCGCGAAGGTCGCCATGTTCCGCGCGACCGACACCGACCACGCACCGTGGACGGTGGTCAAGACCAACGACAAACGTCGCGGCCGACTCGAAGCCATGCGCAGCCTGCTGTCGCGCATCGACTACGACCGCAAGGACGAGAAGGCGGTCGGCCGCCCCGACCCCCTCATCGTCGGCGCCGCCGACACCCTCCTCGAGGCCGGCGAGGAACCCGCCGACCTCACCCCCACCCCCCTGGCCGGGCCGCCCCTCGGCCCCGGCCTGCACCCCACCTCGCGGCCCTGACAGGGCGCACGGCGGCACACCGGTCGGGGCGGTGCCGCTGTCCGCGCCGGTCCGCGCGGTGTGTCCCTCGTCCGCGACAGGCCAGGGGCTGTTCAATCGAGCCATGACCAAGCTCGACGATGCGGCTCTTTTCGGAAATCGATTTCTGACGGCGCCCGCTCCCTCGGAGACCTTCCCCGAGGAAGGTATGGCCGCCACAGATGCGATGAGGCTCGTGGATGTGGATCTCGCCATGGAGGGCGACCCGCAGCGCAACCTCGCCACGTTCGTCACCACGTGGATGGAGCCGGAGGCCCAACGGCTGATCGCCGAGAACCTGCACCGCAATTTCATCGACCATGCGGAATACCCGATCTCCGCCGAGATCGAGCAGCGTTGCGTGCGCATGCTCGCCGACCTCTTCCACGCACCGGGCCGGACGACCGGATGCCGGACCCAGGGCTCATCCGAGGCGATCATGCTGGGCGCGCTGTCGTTGAAGTGGAAGTGGCGCGAGCGCCGCCAGGCAGCCGGCCTGTCGACCGACCGCCCCAACTTGATTTCCGGGGGTGACGTCCACGTCGTATGGGAGAAGTTCTGCCGCTACTTCGACGTCGAGCCCCGGATCGTGCCGCTCGCCGAGAACAAGTACACGATCGGTCCGGAGGACGTGGAGCCCCACCTCGACGAGAACACGATCGGCGTCGTCGCCGTCCTCGGCACCACCTTCACCGGCCACATGGACGATGTCGTCGGGATCGACAAGCTTCTGCGGGACGTGCGCAAAAAGCGTGACCTCGACATTCCGATCCATGTCGACGGCGCCAGCGGCGCATTCGTGTGGCCCTTCCTCTACCCGGACTCGAAATGGGACTTCCGGCTCGAGCAGGTCCGTTCGATCAACGTCTCGGGGCACAAATACGGGCTCGTCTACCCCGGCATCGGATGGCTGGTCTTCCGCGAGGAAGCCGACCTGGCCAAAGATCTCGTGTTCTACGAGAACTACCTGGGCAAGACCGACGCGACGTTCACGCTGAACTTCTCCACCGGTGCGTCGATGGTGCTCGCGCAGTACTACAACTTCGTGCGGCTCGGCCGTCAGGGCTACACCTACATCATGAAGATGATGCAGGAGAACGCCCGTACCCTCGCGGACAACCTGACCAGCAGCGGCCGCTTCGAAGTGATCGGCAGCGATCTCGAGCAGCTGCCGCTGGTCGCTTTCCGTCTCGCCGGCAAGCACGCCTACGACGAGTCCGACATCGCCTGGCAGCTCTCGGCCGAGCGGGGCTGGATGGTGCCGGCCTACACCCTCCCGCCCAACGCGGAGAACGTGAAGATCCTGCGGGCCCTGGTCAAGGAGACCCTGAGCCGTGAGCAGATCGACCGCCTGACCCAGGACATCGCCGATGCCTGCCGCACACTGGACGACAAGGGCGCGGCCCACGTGATCGAACGGGCCCAGGTCAAGCGCGGCACCGGCTACTGACGCACACGCATGGTGACACAGCGGAATCGCCGAGCGGCCGGCACTTCGCGCCCCCGCGGGCGCGCGCGGCGGCAGGGCGGCGATCGGGCGCCGGCGAGGCCGATCCGGCCGATGAAGATCACCCAGCGCCGGCCGCGCTCGCGGCATCGGCACCGTGCGGGGCCCGGGGCGCACGCGCAGCATGGAGACATGGCTGTACTCCCGCGGCCTGGTCAACGTGTGAGGACCTCCGCGCCCCGACACCGACCGGGGCCCTCGTCGACCGGCACCCTTTCGAGTGCGGGCCAGCAGAGCTCGGGAATCCGTCCGTGCCCAGCACGCGTCGAGCCTCGTGCGCCCCGACGCATGCCGCCCGGCCTGCCCCGACCGTCCTGCGCAGCTCTCGCAGCCCTTCTTACCGCCGTTCTGAGCACCGTGCCGATCGGCCCCGCCCACGCCTTCACCGGTGCCAACCACGAGGACATCACGCGGGCCGCACTGCCCTGGGACCCCGTCACGCTGACCGAGATGGCCGATGCGCACGACGGAGCGATCAACGCCAACGACCGACCGCCCTACTTCGACGTCGGCCCCTTGCACTGCGACAACGCCGACCACCTCGCCCCCCGCTACGCTCCCGACTACCCGCGGACCCGCGACGAGGCCACCACGGAGCTCCTTGCTTGTATCCGCACCTCCGTCACCCGCTTGCGCAACGCGGTCGAGGCCGCCGACGGCCTCGTCGACGCTGACGGCAAGGTGCGCGCCGACCAGAGCGACCTGTCCTCGCACTGCACGTGGGACGGGAAGCCCGGGCGGGCCAAGTGCGCCGTCCTCGAACAACTCGGTCGCGGATGGCACCAGATAGAGGACTTCTACTCGCACTCCAACTGGAGCGACCGGCCTGCCCCCGGCCCGATCGGCCTCGACAACCCGCCCGGCCTGGAGCGTACGGGCGTGGCGCCCTTTCTCGACATCCGCCGCTACAGCGCCATGAAGGACGCAGACTGGACTCGGGACGCGCGCGAGCGTATCCCTGCGGACCTCGCGACCGGGTGTTACCCCGACATCGATTCCACCGGTGTCAAGCCCCCCGACTGCGCCGGCCGCATCGCCCACAACCGTGTCCTGAACAAGGACACCGTCGCATCCGCCCGTTCGGCGACGGGCGACAACTTCCGTCACGCGACGGCCGGCGCCACCGCCGAGGTCACACGCCAATGGGACGACTTCAAGGCCGAGCTGCTCGCGAAGTACCCCGAGCACCGGCGCGGCGCACAGATGATCTGCGCCCTCGTTCACGATGACCCGGCCGGCACCTGTCCCTGACCGGGTCCATCGCGCGACGCCGCGTCATACCGGTTCCGGGGTGAAGGCACACAACTCGTCGGCTCCGGCCCGTACGACGCCGTAGCTGCTCTCGGGTACCTCGTTCCAGGCACCGGGCAGATCGCCGAGGGGTTCGGACACCACCAGGCGGGTCTCGTCGGACACTTCTTGCAGGAAGGTGACTTCGGGGTGCAGCTTGCGCAGCGAATCCACCCGGCTGCTGTAGAAGAGCGACCGGGAGGCGCCCTGGCTGGAGTAGCGGAAGGCCCACACGGACGTCCCGTCACTTACGGCGACCGTCATCTGCATCGGATACTCCACGCCGTGTTCGTGGCCGATGCGTTCCACCAGCCCCACCATCCGGGCGACGCCGCCCGGAGGGTCCTGCTCGAGGCCATAGGTGAGCGCAAGGTAGAACATGGTCTCCGAGTCCGTCGTCCCCTCGATCTCGGAGTACAGCGCGGGGTCGACGAGCAGGGTGAGGTCCCGCCGCATGCCGTGGAAGCCGGCGACGGAGCCGTTGTGCATCCACATCCAGCGGCCGTGCCGGAACGGGTGACAGTTCGTCTGCTGCACGGCCGTACCCGTCGACGCCCGGATGTGGGCGAAGAACAACGGGGAGGTGACGTGGTCCGCGAGCTCCCGCAGATTGCGGTTGTTCCAGGCGGGGCCTACGTCCCGCATGAGCGCGGGAGTGCCGTCGCTGCCCTCCGGATACCACCCGACGCCGAACCCGTCACCGTTCGTCGTCTCGACACCCAGCTTGGAGTGCAGGCTCTGATCGATCAGTGAGTGGGCCGGTTTGTAGAGGATTGTGTCGAGGAGCTGGGGTGTTCCGGAGTAAGCGAGCCATCGGCACATGAGCGGTCACCTGTTTTCCTCACCTGAACCTGCGGTCATCGCGCCACTCCACCCCACTTGCTTCGTTCTCGAGTGCTGAGAGGGGAGTGGCGCTCTCCCCGTGCTGTGACGAGGCCGCATTCGCTGATCGGGTGGCTGTTATTCCCCCTATTTTTGCTCCCTTCGCCGCGCATCGCCATGCGGAGCATCGGAGGGCGCTCGCTCCGAGAACGCGGAACCGAGAACGGGGACCCGGAACCGAGCCGACCGGCCTTTCGGGGCCACCGGACCGGTGCGGCCCGCATCGATCCTCAATCCCTCCAAGTCACGGGGTGGAGGTTCCAGCGGTGATCAGAGCGCGGACCGCCGGCAGGCCGCCTTCGGCCAGGGCGCGGCGCTGTCGGTCGGCCGCCGTTCCCCGCCGGCGCAGCCGATGGACCAGCGAGGTCACCTCCCGGTGATCACCGTTCTCCTCGAGGGCGGGGCCGATGTACCGAAGGAGGGCGCTCAGCACCTCCCCGCTGCTCCGTAGCCGGCCCGTCGGGTCCACCAGCGTGCTGCCCAGTCCATGTCTGGCCGCATGCCACGTCGCCGCCTGCAGGAGCTCCGGCCGGCATGGCGCGAGAGCGACGCCGTCCTTCTCCTCGGCGACCGCGGTGGCGGCGAGCCCGCGGACGACACCGGCGAGCATCACCGCGTCGTCCGCCTCCAGCTGCACGTCGCAGCAGCGCACCTCCACCGTCGGGTAGCGCTCGGAGAGCCGGGCGTGCCAGTACAGCTGCCCCCGGTCTGGGATCACCCCGGGTTCCACCAGCGCATCGGCCCGCGCCTCGTAGTCGGCGAGCCCCGCGAAATGCGGTGGCGGGCCGCTGACCGGCCAGCGGCCGAAAATGATCGTGCGCCAGCTGGCGAAGCCGGTGTCCCGCCCGTCCCACAGGGGCCCGTTCGACGACATCGCCAACAACGTGGGAAGCCAGACGCGCAGCCGGTTCAGGACAGCGACCCCGGTCTCGCGGTCGGGCATCCCCACATGGACGTGCATCCCGCAGATCAGCTGCTCATCGACCAGCAAGCGGGCCTCTTGCTGCATCTTGGCGTACCTCGCCGTGCCGGTGATGGGTACGGGCGAGGCCGTTCTGACCGGCGCGGTGGCAGAGACTGCGATGCGGCAGCCGGTCGCCTGCGCGGCGGCGGCGACTGCCTGGCGCAACCGCAGGAGATGGCCTCCCACCTCCACGAGGGCCGTGCACACCGGGGTGGCGACTTCGATCTGAGCCTGCAACAGCTCGTCCTGGACCTCTCGCTCCTCCGCGATCGGTGCCAGGCGGGCCGAGGCACGCACTTGCTGTACGAGTGGGGTAGGGCGGAGTGTCTCCGGGTCGACCAGCAGATACTCCTCTTCGACCCCAACAGTGATCATGCTGGGTGGTACCCATAACCGGGTGTGACCACCCAGGTGAGGGGCGAATGCCACACAATGGGGCGCAATCCCGTGCCTCTCGCACGCGTTCGGCCATGGCGCGGCGGGGGACTGCTCTGCCGATCCACGCGTGGCGCCGAACGGTCCGTGGGTCCGTCAGCCGGTCGGGAGTTCCTCCGCAGGCGGCCGGGCGCGCACCGCGTCGACGGGCCCGGTGGTCGGGCGCGTTCGGGCTCGGCCCGGCTCGGCCGGCGGGCGTACGCGGGCTGGGCTACGGCTTCGTCGAGCGCGGCTGGGTCGACGGGATGCGCGGGGTGAAGAAGAGGGCGAGCAGCGCGGCGAAGGCCAGGATGGCGAGTGCCGCGCTCAGGCCGTCGAGCCTGGCGGCGGCGTTCGCGTCCAGCGCCGCCTGGGACACCTCCGCGCTCACGCCTGCCTCGTCGAGCGCGGTCTCCAGCTGGGCGTCGGACAGGAACGGTGCACCGCTCTGGAGCTTGACGGTCGCCTGGCTCGTCACGCTGTCCGGGACCGCCGGATTCGCCCCGACGCTGGTCAGGAAGGAGGACGTGAGCGCGGCGATCATGATCGATCCGGCCAGTGCCGTACCGATCGAGGCGCCGAGGTTGGTGACGGCGTTCTGTACGCCGCCGACTTCCGCACTCTGCGCCTGCGGCACCGCGGACACGGTGACCGACCCGAGCTGGGACGCCAGCGCTCCCATGCCGAGCCCGATCAGCAGCAGAGGGACGGTGACGACCTCCGCGCCGGCGTCCAGGTCGAGCGCGGCCATCAGGACCACCGCTCCCGCGAGCAGCGCGAGGATTCCGAGCCGCACCACGCGCCGGGGCGAGACGTACGGGAGGTAGCGCGGGATCAGGGTCGCGGCCGCCAGCAGACTCACCGAGAGCGGCAGGAGGCGGGCACCGGTCTCCAGAGCCGACAGGCCCAGGGCGACCGACAGGTAGAGCGGGACGACGAAGAACACGCCCATCTGCACGAGGTACTGGAAGAAGAACATCGTCAGGCCGCCGGTCAGCTGCCTGTTCTGCAACATGCCGGGATCGACGAGGGGATCCCCGCCCCGCTCCCCGACCCGGGCCTCCCAGCGGAGGAAGAGCCAGATCAGGAACAGACCCGCCAGCATCAGCCAGACCGTCAGGGACACCCCGATCCACGAGGGGGCCTCGGGCTTCGGCTGGAACCAGCCCCATTCGTCGGACCGGAGCACGCCGTAGACGAAGATTCCGAGTCCGGCGGCGGAAAGCACGACGCCGACGAGGTCGATGCGCCGGCGTTCGGCCGGCGGTGCGTCCTCGATGCGGCGCGTGAGCAGGAGGATGCCGAGCACCACCAGGACCTCGCCGGCGAAGACCCACCGCCAGGAGAAGTACGTCGTCGCGATGCCGCCGATGAGCGGCCCAACCGCGATCGCCACGGCACCTGCCGCCACGACGAGTCCGTAGGCGGCGGGGCGGCGTTCGACGGCGAAGTTGCCGGCGACGAGCGCCACGATCGCCGGCAGGATGAGAGCCGCTCCGATCCCCTCCAGGAACGCCCAGCCCAGCAGCAGCACGCCAAGGTTCGGTGCGAGCGCGGTGGTGAGGGAGCCGGCCCCGTAGATGCAGCAGCCGATCATGAACGCGCGTTTGCGGCCGATCAGCGCCCCGATCTTGCCGCCGGGGATCATGAACATCGCCATCACGAGGGTGTAGGCGGTGATCGCGCCTTGGATACCCGACACGGTGGTGCCCACGTCCTCGGCCACCGTGGCGATGGAGACGTTCATGACGGAGCTGTCGAGCGCCATCAGGAACTGTCCGGACGCTAGGGCCAGCAGGACGAGTCGTGCTTTCGCCGTGCTCTTGGACGTGCCTGCCTGGGATGACATGGACGCAGGGTCCCAGGCCGCGCAGGGGCCGGGCGGACAGACCCGCCGGGCGGTCGGCCGGATGGGGGCTTCTCCGGGGCGGCCCCGTGTCC